>NZ_JAUYQU010000021.1 GCF_030697065.1 Bradyrhizobium sp. | reverse complement strand
GTCAAAAACGTCTTCGCCGTAATCGCCACGCTCCACGGCATCGATCTGGGGCTGGGTGACGCCGACGCCGAGCGCGATCGGCACATGCTGGCGCCACTCATAGGCGCCGCCTTCGAGGTGCGCGACCTGCAGAATCAGCAGTTCGCGGTTCACCGGGCTGAGCTTCTGCTTGTGCAGGATGGAATTGCCGAGCCGCATCGCCGGGATCATGTTGGCTTTCGCATGCGCCATCATGCGAAAGATGTTCAGCTTCACCGGCATCCTGTCGAAGGATGCGCGGATATCCCCGCTGGTGGTTTCCGGATCAATCAACGGCAGTCTTGCCACGCGTGCCTCCCCCTGGCTTTTTTTGGCTTCCTGTCGAGGAATAGCACAGCGATCGGACTGTCGGGAAACGGGTGGCATGGCCGTCCCGGGGACAAGACAGTGGCGGCCTGTCGATTTGTCAGGAAGCCACACCATGCCCGCGCTCGACCAAACGCCTCGCCTGCCAAAAACCTTCAACCGGCTGGCTTGGTCCAATCTGGCGGCGCAGTCGGCCGAGCAGATCGCGCTGGCGGCCGCTCCCATCGTCGCCGTCCTCCTGTTCGGGGTCGGCGAGGGCCGGACCGGCCTGCTGCAGACCGCGCTGACGCTGCCATTCATCCTGTTCGCGATCCCCGCCGGCCTGCTTGCCGACCGCATGTCGCGGCGCCGGCTGATGGCGGGCTCGGAAGCTTTGCGCGCGGCGGCACTGGCCGCCATTCTCGGGCTGATCTGGCTCGACGGGCTGACCCTGCCGCTGCTGGCCCTGCTCGGCTTCGTCGCGGTGTGCGGTACCGTCGTCTACAGCGTGGCGGCGCCGGCGCTGGTGCCGGCGCTGGTGACACCGGGCCTGCTGCCGTCAGCCAATGCGCGGATCGAACTCGCACGCACCGTGGCCTTCGCCAGCGGCCCGGCGCTGGGCGGCGCGCTGGTGGGTTGGACGGGGGCTGCCCCCGCTTTCGGCGTGGCCGCTGCGCTTTCCGTGATCGCGGTGGTGACGCTGTCGGGCATCCATGAGCCGGCCCGTGCGCCGGTGCCGCGCCGCCATCCGCTGCAGGAGATCAGGGAAGGCGCCGCTTTCGTGCTGCATCATCCGCTGCTGCGGCCGGTGTTCGTCACCCAGTTCATCTTCAACACCGCGTCATTCCTGCTGCTGGCCGTGTTCGTGCCCTATGCGGTGCGCCGGCTCGGAGTGTCGGCGACCGGCGTCGGCCTCACACTCGGGATGTACGGCGTCGGCATGGTGGTCGGCGCGCTGCTGGCGACGCGGGTGATGCGCCGCCTCAGCTTCGGCACCGTGATCGGGCTCGGACCGGCCACCGGTTTCGCCGCAGCCTGCGTGATGGCGCTGACCACGGTGATCCCTTCACCATGGCTGGCGGCGTTCAGCTTTTTCCTGCTCGGCGCCGGCCCGATCCTGTGGGTGATCTCGACCACCACGCTGCGGCAGTCGGTGACGCCGCCGTCGCTGCTGGGCAGGGTCTCCGCAATCAACATCATGAGCTATGGCGCCCGTCCGCTCGGCTCGGCGCTCGGCGCCCTCGTCGGCGGTGTCTTTGGCGCAGAGTCCTGCCTCTATCTGGCCGCCATGATCTTCGGCGCCCAGGCGCTGGTGATCCTGCTGTCGCCCGCGGTGTCGCTGACGCGGCAGCCGGACATGGTCGGAGAGCCGGCGCAGGCATAGCCGCACCGTCGGCACGCCGACTCTCAAAGCCCAACGTCCCGTTATTGGGATGATGCGCAGCATCAGACCCGAAATCTTGAGATTCCGGGTTCCATGCTGCGCATGGCCCCGGAAGGACGGTTGCCTTTTTGCATCCCTGCTCCGTCCAAACCAGGTGTCCCGTTCCGCATTGTATGATATACATCATCCAAACCACCGCGGGAGTTCCGATGGCCGACCAGACCGTAGCGATCGACGCAGGCCCGCGCCCCGAGGCCTCCTCCACCGTCCTGCAGATCGCGGTGCTCGCCACGCTGGCCGCAACCGGAACGCTCGCCACCAACATCCTGCTGCCCTCGCTGCCGCAGATGGCGGCGTCGCTGCAGGTCTCGACCGCCGAAGTGACGGCATCGATCACCGTGTTCCTCGCGGTATTCGCGCTCGGCCAGCTCGTGGTCGGGCCGATCTCGGATCGCTACGGCAGGCGCTGGCCGGTGCTGGCGGGCTTTGCGGTGTTCATCGCCGGCAGCATCTGGTGCGGCCTTGCCACTGATCTCTCCAACCTGCTGATCGGCCGCGTCATCCAGGCCGCCGGCGCCTGCTCGACCTCGGTGCTGTCGCGCGCCATCGCCCGCGACCTGTTCACCGGCCCGGCGCTCGGCCGCGCCATGGCGCTGATCATGATCGCGATGGCGGCGGCGCCCGGCTTTTCGCCGCTGCTGGGCGGCGCACTCGATCAGGCTTTCGGTTGGCGTTCGGAATTCGCCTTTGTCGGGATCTTCGCAGCCATCGCGGCGATCGCCTATGCAATGGTGCTCGGCGAAACCCATCATGCGACGCGGACGCCGCTCAACCCGCGGGCGATCGCCTCAAACTATCTTGGCCTGATCGCCGACCGCCGCTTCGTCGTCCCGGCCGCGACCGTCAGCCTGATCATGGGTGGACTGTTCGGGATATTTTCCGCCGCCCCCCGCGTGCTGATCGAAGGCATGGGATTCACCCCGATCGAACTCGGCCTGTTCTTTGCGGGCACCGTCCTGATCGTGTTCGCCGCCGGCATGCTGGCGACCAGACTGGCGCCGCGCCTCGGGCTCGACCGCGCCATCCGGATCGGTCTTGTGCTCGCGGCCACCGGCAGCATCGCCATCCTGCTGGTGTCGCTGTTCCATGCCAGCTTCCTGCCGTTCCTCGCCGGGATGTGCGTGTTCCTGCTCGGCATGGGCATCGTCAATCCGCTCGGGACGGCACAGGCGCTATCGCCGTTCGGCGAAAAGGCCGGCGCCGCCTCGGCGCTGGTCGGCTTCTGGCAGATGATGAGTGCCGCGATCGCGGTCTGGCTCGCCGCCACGGTATCGCATGACGCGATGTTCGCGCTCGGCAGCGTGCTGACGGTGGCGGCACTGGTGGCGGTTGCGCTCTACACGATGCGGGCGAAGCAGATCTAGCCCGCCAGATACCGCTCATAACTGCCGGCCACCACCTCGTCCGCGGCAATGTCGGGATCGAGGGTGTAGAGATCCTGTGCGCGGCTGATGCCGCGCAGCGCGAACCGGCCGGTGGACACCAGATATTTGCGCCCGGTAGCGTCGAGGCCGCTGCGAAACTCCGACGACGTCAGCAATTCGCGATCCACCGAGCGGCACATCGAGGCGATCCGGCTGACCTCGTTGACCGCCGGTCCCACCACCGTGAAGTCGAGCCGGTCGTCGCTGCCGATATTGCCGTAGAACACCTCGCCGACATGCAGGCCGACATGGGCCGTTGTCACCGGCCGGCTCCCGGCGGATCGCTTCGCATTGAGGGCCTTCATGTTGTGCCGGAAGCGATGCTCGGCCCGCAGCGCCGCGCGCCGCGCCACCGTCATATTTGCGTGGGTGAACATCGCCAGCACGCCGTCGCCGATCAGTTTCAGCACCTCGCCGCCGGCATCGTGAATAGCGTCGATCGAGGCTTGCGCATAATCGTTGAGGAACGGGATGATCACGTCCGGTCCGATGCTTTCGCTGATCGCAGTGGAACCGCGCAGATCGGAAAACCACAGCACCGTGTTGATCCGCTCGGTGACGCCGCGCGAAATCTTTCCGCGCAATACCTGTTCCGACGCGTCGCGTCCGAGATAGACCCGGCCCAGCGTCCGCGCGATATCGACCTGCGCGGCTGACTTGATCGCGAGGCCGAGCACCGGCACCAGGTCGCGCAGGGCGGCGAGGCCCTGATCGCCAAAACCCTCATCACGCCGGGTCGTCCAGGTCGAGTAGAAGCAGTCCATCTGACCCATGGTACCGGCTTCACCGAACCGGTGCACGAAGGCCACGAAATGCTTGTGACCCTTGGCGGCGAGATCCTCGATCATCGAAAAGTCGAGCGAGCCGATGTCGGACAGATCTATCGTGATCTCGTCGGTGCCATGCTCGAGCATGTGGAAAAAGGTCGAGCGCCGCCAGTTCTCTGCAGCCGTGCCCTCATTGCTCGATCCGTATTCGAAGACGTCGCGCTCGTTGGTATCGGAATCGTTCCAGCGAAATCCGCGCCCCTCGAAGATCGGATGCAGCGTATCGACGAAGGCGAGACCGCGCGACAGGTCGAGCCCGCCTGCCCGGCACCGCTCGCAGAAACCGCGAACCAAATCGTTCTCGGGCAGGCCGGTCAGCCCCTGGCGGACCAGCCAGTTCATCAGACGCAGGCGGGACGTAAGTTCCATGGGCACATTATGCCCGCAATCGGTCTGACGAACATTCTTTCGAATTATGTCTTGATATGTCGACAGATAGATTAACAAATACCGGTATTTTCGATCATTTTCCTATCTTTTGGGGTCTTTTGTCACTAAATTGTCATCAGATAAGTCCAGAGATATCGACATGAATTCCAGATCGACCTCCCGGAAAGCTCCAATGGACGAAGGCAATCGCGAAGCGGTAGCCATCGAAGGCTTTGGATCGCTGGCGCAGCCGACCCGGCTCGCTGCGGTTCGCCACCTCCTCGCGGTCCACCCGCAAAGTCTGCCGGCCGGCGAGATCGCCCGGCTCTGCGACGTGCCGCACAACACGATGTCGACGCATCTGGGCATTCTCAGCCGCGCGGGTCTGATTTCAGCCGAGAAAGACGGCCGCTCGATGAACTATCGGGCCGACGTCACCGGCTTTCGGGGCCTGCTCGAATTCCTGTCGCAGGACTGCTGCCACGGGCGGCCGGAACTGTGCGGGGACGCTTTCGATCTGCCATCCCAAATCATCGCCACGGAACCGACGGAGAAGTTCATGACGCCCGCATTCAATGTCCTGTTCCTGTGCACGCAGAATTCCGCCCGGTCGATCATGGCCGAAGCGCTGCTCGAGAAGATCGGCCGAGGCCGTTTCCGGGCCTATTCCGCCGGATCGAATCCGGCCAGGCAGCCGGTTCCGGAGGTCATCGACCGGCTGACGGCGCTCGGCCACGACGTGTCGCGCCTGCACTCCAAATCATGGGACGAATTCAGGGGACCTGACGCTCCCCGCATGGACTTCATCATCGCCCTCTGCGACGCACCCAATAATCAGTTCTGTCCTGATTTCGGCAATCAGTTCGTCACCGGCGCCTGGCCCCTGCCCGACCCGGCGCTGTTCACGGGATCGCCGACCGAGCGCACCACGCTTCTGAACGAACTGTACGCGATGATCCGGCGCCGGATCGAGATCTTCACCAGCCTCCCCTTCGACTCGCTGGACCGCATGGCGATCAAGGCCCGCCTCGACGAGATCGGCGATACCATGCGCGAAGCGCCCTGAGGGAATCGAGATGAGAGTTGGCATCAATGGCATGGGCCGGATCGGCAGGCTCGCGTTGCGCGCGGCGCTCGGCGGCATCCATCGTCCCCAGAGTGATCCCCGCGCCGGCAACCGACTCGAGGTCGTGCATATCAACGAGCTGAAGGGCGGCATCGCGGCGACCGCGCATCTCCTCGAATTCGACAGTATTCACGGACGCTGGCACGAGCCCGTCGCGGTCGAAGCCGATGGTGTCGTCGCCATTGGCGGGCAGCGCATCGGCTTCAGCGAACAGGCCGGCCCCGGCGACATCGCATGGGGCGATCTCGGCTGCGACGTCGTGCTGGAATGCACCGGAAAATTCCTCAAGCCTGATCAGTTGCAGGCCTATTTCGACCGGGGCGTCAAACGGGTGATCGTGGCTGCTCCCGTCAAGGACGAAGCCGCCCTCAACATCGTGGTCGGCGTCAACGACCAGCTCTACGATCCGGCCCGGCACCGGCTGCTGACGGCGGCATCCTGCACGACGAACTGTCTGGCGCCGGTCGTGAAGGTCATCCATGACGCCATCGGGATCAGGCACGGTCAGATCACGACGATTCATAACCCTACCAATACCAATGTCGTCGTCGACGCGCCGCACAAGGATCTTCGCCGCGCAAGGTCGGCCCTGCTCTCGATGCAGCCCACCACGACCGGGAGCGCGACCGCCATCGCGCTGATCTATCCGGAGCTGAAGGGCAAGCTCAACGGTCATGCCGTTCGGGTGCCGGTGCTGAACGCCAGCCTGACCGATTGCGTGTTCGAACTGAAACGTTCGACCACCATCGAAGAGGTCAATCAGTTGTTCAAATCCGCCTCGGAAAGCGTGTTGGCGGGCATCCTGGGTCTGGAGGACCGGGCGCTGGTGTCGGCCGACTACAACAACGATCCACGCAGTTCGATCGTCGACGCGTTGAGTACCATGGTGACCGATGAGACCTTGCTGAAGGTCTACGCCTGGTATGACAACGAGGTCGGCTACGCCTGCCGGATGGTCGATCTCGCCAACATCGTCCAGCGCGCGGGCGTGTAGTTTCCATGGTCCGGAACTACCTCATCGTCACCGCGTCCTATTGGGGCTTCACGCTGGTCGATGGCGCGTTGCGGATGCTCGTCCTGTTCCATTTCTTCCGGCTCGGATATACGCCGTTCACCCTCGCCTTTCTGTTCCTGCTCTACGAGGCGGCGGGCATTGCCGCCAATCTCGCCGGCGGCTACTTCGCATCCCGTTTCGGCATTCCCCGCATGCTCGCGATCGGCCAGGCGCTGCAGATCGCCGGCCTGCTGATGCTGTCGGCGCTCGATTCCGGCTGGGGAGCCGTGGCATCGGTAGCGTGGGTGGTGATCGCCCAGGGCATTGCCGGCGTCGCCAAGGATCTGACCAAGACCGCCTCGAAATCAGCGATCAAGGCAACCTCGGCCGACGGCAGCGGGCAGCTGTTCCGCTGGGTCGCCTGGTTCACCGGTTCGAAGAACGCGATGAAGGGCATCGGGTTTTTCATCGGCGGCCTGTTGCTCGATCTGGCCGGATTTGCGCCGGCGCTGTGGATGATGGCCGCCTTGCTCGGCGTGATCTTCGTCGCAGGCCTGCTTCTGCTGCCCTCGCAGCTCGGCAAGGCCAAGTCCTCGAAAACCATCCGCGAACTGTTCGGCAAATCGCGCGGCGTGAACCTGCTGGCTGCCGCCCGCATCTTCATGTTCGGCGCGCGCGACGTCTGGTTCGTGGTCGGACTGCCGGTGTTTCTCTACGCCAATGGCTGGCGCTTCCTCGAAGTCGGCGGATTTCTCGCGGCCTGGACCGTCGCCTATGGCGGCGTGCAGGCCCTCGCTCCCATGCTCGTCAGCCGCAGTCCGGACGGCCTGAGCCGCGAGGTCCCGGCGGCGCGGATGTGGGCGGCGGTGCTCGCCGCGGTGCCGATCGCCCTGGCGGTCGTCATGCAGACCACCGGTGTCGTCCGCCCCGACCTCATCCTGGTGATCGGACTGGCGCTGTTCGGTTTGCCGTTCGCGGTGAACTCCTCGCTGCACTCCTATTTGATACTGGCCTATGCCGGGTCCGAAAAAGCCGCCGAGGACGTCGGGTTTTACTACGCGGCCAACGCCGCCGGACGGCTGCTGGGAACCGCGCTTTCAGGCGTGCTCTACCAGTTTGCCGGGATCACGGGATGCCTGGTCGGTTCGGCCGTGATGTTGCTGGCGTGCTGGCTGATCACGTTTCTGCTGCCGACCAACCCGGGCCTGTCGCCCGCGCACGAGCAGCCCGCCTGATCGGCGCTGGAGCGCTTCAGGGTCTTCGCAAAGCGGATGCGAGGAAACCGGATCTGCCTCATCGACGGTTGCAAGGACGATCGATGCTCGCGCGGGCACGGTGCATCGGTTTCGAGTGATCCGCCGTCCATTAGTGTGGACAGGTCTCGCCGAACAGGCTCGCCGTAATCGAACTGTCACAAGCCGGCGATACACCTCGTGACGGACAAGGGGTGGCGATGCTGGAAATTAGCAATCTTGCCAAGCAGTTCGGCACAATGCAGGCGCTGGATTCGGTCTCGATCCAGGTTCCTCCGGGACAGTTCGTCGCTGTCGTCGGCTGCTCGGGCGCCGGAAAGTCGACACTGCTGCGACTTATCAACCGTCTGGTCGAGCCCACATCAGGCGCGATCTCGTTCGACGGCCAGAACGTATCGCTGTTGAAGGGTCATCAGCTGCGCGAGTGGCGCTCACGTGCGGCCATGATCTTTCAAGGCTACAATCTCTCTCCCCGACTCGACGTCCTGACCAACGTGCTCGTGGGAGCCAGCACCTCCATTCCGCAGGCCCGCAGGCTGCTGCGGCTGTATACCAAGGCGGAGCGCCTGCGTGCGGCTGCTGTGCTTGACGATCTCGGCCTGGTTGAAAAGGCGTTCGAGCGGGCGGAACGCCTCTCCGGCGGCCAGCAGCAGCGGGTAGCGATTGCGCGCGCGCTGATGCAGAAGCCGAAGCTGATACTGGCGGACGAACCCATTGCGTCGCTCGATCCCCTGAATGCACGCGTGGTGATGGAAACGCTCAGGCGCATCAACGTCGAGCTGGGCATTACCGTTCTGTGCAACCTCCACAGCATTGAAACCGCCCGAATGTACGCAAGCCGCGCCATCGGACTGCGTCAGGGACGGCTGGTGTTCGATGGACCGATCTCTGCATTAACCGACGAGGCAACGTCGGAAATATACGGCGGCACACCCGCCGAAGCAGAAAGCGACGCGCTTTCCGAAGCGGCGTGAGTTGGACATCCCGGATATGAAAGGTGGATCTATGATGCGGTTTGCAACAATCGTTGGCGCCGGCATGGCGCTGATCACTTCCGTCACAATGGCAGCTGCCGCCGACTGGCGCGAGAAATACAAGGAAATCGGCTTTGGCGTCATTCCGGTCGAAACCCAGACCCAGACATCCAGCACCATGGACGGATTCGCCGCCTACGCATCGAAGAAGCTCGGGGTTCCCGTCAAGATTTTTACCGCGACCGAGTTCATCGGCATCAACAACGCCCTGGTCGCGGGCCAAATCCATATGGCATGGACGAGTCCGTCGGCCTATGCCGGCACCTGGCTGGACTGCAAAGGCTGTGTCGAGCCGCTTGTAACCGCCACCGACAAAGACGGAAACCTGGGTTACAACTCCGTGCTGATCGTGAAATCCGACAGCCCTTACCAGAAGTTTGAAGACCTCATGGGCAAGAATGTCGCCCGGACCGAGCCCAATTCACAATCGGGCTTCCTCGTGCCGACGGTCGAATTCGCAAAGATGGGCAAGCCCGTCGAGACCTACTTCAAATCGCCGATCTCCGGAGGCCATACCCAGTCGGTACTGGGCGTTCTCGGCGGGACATACGATGCCGCGTTTACCTGGACGACGAAGGGCGACGGCTACGGGCAGATCCGAACCATGATCGACAAGAATATGCTCAAGCGCGAGCAGATCCGGGTCATCTGGGAATCTTCGATCGTTCCTCCCCCTCCCGTCATTGCCCGCAGCGACCTCCCCGCCGACCTCAAGGCGGAACTGACCAAGCTGTTCGTCGAACTTCACAAGGAAGACATGGCTCTCGCCGAGGCGGTCGCCAAGGGCAAGACGCAGGGCTTCGTCCCCGTCGATCACAAGACGTATGACTCGACCGTCGAAATGCGCAAACAGCTCAAGGATTCGCGCAAGTCCTGATCCGGATGCCGGTCGAGAAAACATTCGGGCCGAAAATGCCTCATCCTTCTGGCCCGCATCAACGTCTGGCGGACTTCGGACTCGCGTCCCAGGCCCGTCAGGCTGCTTCTGTCAGGTTCATCAGCCTGGCGGCGATTGGATTCCTCGCGGCGCTGGCATTCGCCGCCCATGTCAGTCGCTTCGACATCTGGCAACTGATCCACGGAATTCCGCGCGTCGGCGAATTCCTCGGAGGCATGGTACCGCCGATACGCCTGCCAACCCTGTGGAGCGATATCTCCAGCTGGTATTGGGGCCTGGGCAAATGGCTCCGCCTGTTGTTGACCACCGTGACCATGGCCCTCTTCGGCACCGTGGCGGGCACCCTGATCGGCGGCGCCCTGAGCCTGCTCGCCTCGGCAAACATGGGCGTCAGGCCGGCCACGGTCTTTGTGGTCCGGCGGACACTTGAGGTGGCGCGGACCGTTCCGGACCTCGTCTGGGCGCTGATCTTCCTGTTCGCCTTCGGCCTCGGCCCGCTCGCGGGCGTTCTGGCGATCCTGGTTCATACGATAGGCGCCCAAGGCAAGCTGTTCGCTGAAACCAACGAGAATGCCGACATGCGACCGATAGAGGGCGTGCGGGCATCCGGCGGAACCTGGATCGATGAGATCGCGTTCGGCCTGCTGCCGCAGGTCATGCCGAATTACGTTTCCTATACGCTGTGGCGCTTCGAGACGAACATTCGGAGCGCAACCATCATCGGTTTCGTCGGCGCTGGCGGCATCGGCATGGAATTGTACGAGTCCATCAGTCTCAACTATTTCGATGATGCGGGCGCAATCCTGATCATCGTGTTTCTTGCCGTTACGCTCATCGACATGGCGAGCGAAGCGCTTCGGCTGCAAATTACCGGCCACGCCGCCTGACCCGGCAGGAAGGAACGGTTGACGTTGTCATTGACCCTCGAAGCATTGCCCGGCGCCCGCGCGGCCTACCTGGAAGCAGCGATACGGCGCCCGCTGAGCAGACGGATCAAGAGAGTCCTGTTCGCAGCCCTTGCGAGCGCGATCCTCGTGTACTCTGCCTGGGTCTGCGAGATCTTCTCTCCGAAGCTTTTGGCTGGACTTCCCAAGCTCGGCAACGCGCTGCTTCTGATGCTGTCGCCGTCGGGGTTTCAGTACCTTCCGGAATTCCTCTGGGGCCTTCTCGAAACAATCTCGATGGCATTTCTCGGAACGCTCATCGGCGCGGTTTTGGCGGTTCCCCTGGCGATCCTGTGCTCCAGCAAGACATTTCCCATTCGCATTCTGCAATTTGGCTTTCGACGCTTTTCCGACGCCTTGAGAAGTTTCGACCACCTGATCTGGGCCCTGGTCTTTGTCCGGGCAATCGGACTGGGTCCGATCGCCGGAATCATGGCCATTGCGCTGGTCGATCTCGGCACGCTGGCGAAACTCTACTCCGAGGCCATCGACAATGCCTCGAAGGGTCCCGTCGAGGGCGTGCGGGCGGCCGGGGGGACATGGCTTGACGAAATCCGCCTCGGCATTCTGCCGCAGGTTCTTCCCGTCATGCTTTCGGCCACCCTCTACATGTGGGAGTCGAATACACGGTCGGCGACGATCCTGGGCGTCGTCGGGGCCGGCGGCATCGGCTATCAATTGGCCGATCGCCTTCGGGTTTACGAATTCGGACAGGCAAGCCTGATCATCATACTGATCGTTGTGGCGGTTTCCGCCATCGATAAACTCTCGGCGTGGCTTCGCTTCCGCCTCATCGGCAGCGCCTGATCCGGATATTTGTTTCGCGGCAGCGAGCGCCGCTCCGCCACCGCGGCTGTGCGTTACCGCATGGTGGAAGTCTCGGCGGAATGGCGTTCAGGTCAGACGCGACACCACGCCGGCGCCGGCCAACAGCAGCACCACGACCCATGGCGGCACTTTCCAAACCGTGAGCAGCAGAAAGCCCGCGAGTGCGAGCGCAAAATCGCGCGGGGTCAGAACCGCGCTGGTCCAGACCGGGTTGTAAAGAGCCGCCCCGAGAATACCGACCACGGCCGCGTTGGTGCCGCGCATGGCAGCCTGGGCGGCGGGCCGTGTGCGCATCGCATCCCAGAATGGCAGCATGCCATAGACCAGCAGCATGCCCGGAAGCAGCAACGCGACGAGGGCAATGGCGGCACCGGCAAGGCCGTTCGGCGGAGGTCCGGTTACCGCACCGAGATAGGCGGCGAAAGTGAAGAGCGGCCCCGGCACCGCCTGCGCCAGTCCATAGCCCGCCAGGAAGGCCTCGGTGCTGACCCATCCGGGTGTCACGACTTCAGCCTGAAGCAGCGGCAGAACGACATGGCCGCCGCCGAATACGAGGGCGCCCGACCGGTAGAATGCATCGAACAGCGCGAGCGCCTGCGAACCGGTCGCCGAAACGACGAAGGGAACGATCAGCAGCAATGCGGCAAAGAGAACCAGCGCGATGACGCCGGCTCGCCGGGTGACCGGAAAATGCAGATGCCCGGAAACCGGCGCGACCTCTCCCCGGCAGAGCCAAAGGCCCGCACCTGCGCCAAGCACGATCGATGCGATCTGCCCGAACGATCCCGCGAAAAAAACAACGATCGCGATTGCGGCAAGTGCAATGCCGGCCCGGGTTCGATCGGGTGTGAGGGTTCGCGACATGCCCCAGATGGCCTGGGCCACCACCGCGACCGCGACCAGCTTGAGGCCGTGCAGAAAACCTTCGGCAACCGGTCCCGTGAATGCGGCGGCGCCCATCGCAAAGGCGAACAGGATCACGGCCGAGGGAATGGTGAAGGCGAACCACGCGGCAAGGCCCCCCAGCAGACCGTTGCCGCGCAGTACGCCGAGGCAAAAGCCGACCTGGCTGGAGGCGGGCCCGGGGAGAAACTGACAGAGCGCGACCAGGTCGGCATAGGCGGCCTCATCGAGCCATTTGCGGCGTACCACCAATTCATCGCGGAAGTAGCCGAGATGTGCGATCGGCCCGCCGAACGACGTCAGGCCGAGTTTCAGGAACGCGATAAAGACTTCACCGACGCTTCCCGAGACCGCCCTGGTACTCATCCGAAAGAATCCCCCTGCCGGATGTCGGCGCTTGATCGCTTCGCTCGTGAAGTAACGGACGCGGGCCGTTTGCCAGACCACGTCGCCGCTGGCCAGCTTGGTGCCCTCGGAGTGCGAACGATACCGGGAACCGGTCATGGGGCCAAGCGCGTTCCGCATTGTGTCACACGCCGCTGGCATGACCGGGCGCAAACTATATTTCTATCATTCTAGAAATATAGTTGACAACCAGGATGAAATCCGGCAATCTTGCATCATGAAACTCGATGACGCCGCCGCACATCTGGAAGCCCTCGGCAATCCGACCCGGCTGAAAATCTACCGCGCGCTGGTTCGCGCCGGGGATGCCGGGCTGCCTGTCGGCCGGCTGCAGGACAAATTGAAGATCGCGCCCTCCACCCTCTCCCATCACATCAAGGCGCTGATGGTGGTCGGACTGATCAGCCAGGTGCGGGAGGCAACGACGCTGGTTTGTCATGCAAACTACGACGTGATGCGGGGACTGGTGGATTTTCTGGTCGCCGAATGCTGCAGCGGTGTCGCCGAATGCAAGGACACCAAGACCGCCGCCTGATCTCGCGCGGCGCATTATTTCGATACTTCTAGTTTGACAGGAGGATACCATGAACCAGGCAAAAACCGTCACGATCATCGGAGCCGGCCCGGTCGGGCTGGCCGCGGCCGCCCATCTGCTGGAACGCGGGCTGAAGCCAATCGTGCTCGAGGCCGGCGACAGCGTCGGTCATTCGGTGCGGCAATGGGGCCATGTGCAGCTGTTCTCGCCATGGGAATACAATGTCGACCGCGCCGCGGAACGCCTGCTCGCCGCGACCGGCTGGAATTCTCCCGAGCCCGAGCAGTATCCGACCGGCAATGAGCTTGTAGAGCGCTATCTCGAGCCGCTCGCGGCCAAGACGACGCTCGCGAGCCACATCTATACCTCGGCTCGCGTCACCGACATCAGCCGCGTCGGCTTCGATAAGCTCAAGAGCAAGGGCCGCGAAGCCGCCCGCTTCGAGCTGCGCTATCAGAACGGGCAAGGCCCGAAAAGCATGCGGGCCGATGCCGTGATCGATGCGTCCGGCACCTGGCATTCGCCCAATCCGGCGGGCGCCAATGGCCTGCGCGCCACCGGCGAGACCGAGGCGGCCGGCAGAATTGCGTATGGCATGCCTGACGTGCTGGGCAAGGACCGCGCACGCTATGCCGGCAAGACCGTCGCGGTGCTCGGCGCCGGCCATTCGGCGATCGGCACACTGACCGATCTTGCCAGGCTCGCGACCGAGGCGCCGGAAACCAGGCCGGTCTGGCTGTTGCGCGGCAACGATCCCGCCAAGGCCTTTGGCGGCGGCGCCAACGACAAGCTCGCCGCCCGCGGCGAACTCGGCGCCACCTTTGCCGCGCTGGTCGCGGCCGGCCGGATCCAGGTCGAGAGCGAATTCCGGGTTTCGCACCTTGCCGCCGACGGCCCTCGCCTCACCGTCGCCACCGGTGCCGGCAGTTGCTGCCGCCAGGTGGTGGTGGACGAATTGATCGTGGCCACGGGCTTCCGGCCGGATCTCGATTTCGTCCGCGAGCTGCGCATCCAGCTCGATCCCGCGATCGAGTGCCCGGTCGCGCTGGCGCCCCTGATCGATCCCAACGAACACAGCTGCGGCACGGTGCGGCCGCACGGCGCGCGCGAGCTGGCGCAAGCCGAACCCGGCTTCTATTTCGCCGGCATGAAGTCCTATGGGCGCGCGCCGACCTTCCTGATGCTGACCGGCTACGAACAGGTGCGATCGATCGCCGCCGAGCTCGCCGGCGACCATGAAGCCGCTTCGCGCGTCGAACTGGTGCTGCCGGAAACCGGCGTCTGCAGCCGCGTCGATGCACCCGGCGCAAGCCAGTGTTGCGGCGGACCGGCACCATCGGCCGTTGACGCCTGTTGCGTCGCCGACGCAAATGCCAAACAAGAAGGAAAAGCCGGATGCGGCTGCGGCTAGCGCGGTCCGAACGGAGATAGGTGAGTCAGATTCCGCTGGAAGGCCGATCCGTCATCGTCGCGATGTGCCTGGGGCAACTCGGCAGTCTGCTTCCGCACGTCGTGGTGTCGTCGGTGCTCGCCGCGTTCCTGATTCCGGAATGGCAGTTGAGCGGCGCCCAGGCCGGCCTGCTGGCGGGCTCCGGCGCCGCCGGCTACATGCTGACCGTGCCGGTGCTGGCGACGCTGACCGACCGGATCGATGCCCGCAAGATCCTGATCGCGGGCTCGGCGGTCAGCGCACTCGGCACCCTGCTGTTCGGGCTGTTCGCCACCGGACTCTGGACCGGCGCGCTGTGCAATGCGATCGCGGGGATCGGTTTCGCCGGCGCCTATATGCCCGGCCTCAAGGCGCTGACCGACCGCCTGGCGCCAGGCGATTCTTCCCGCGCCATCACGTTCTACACGTCGAGCTTCTCGTTCGGCGTCGGCCTGTCGTTCCTGGTCTCGCAACTGGTTGCGGACAGTTTTGGCTGGCGCAGCGCATTCTTCGTCACCGCCCTTGGTCCGATCGCGATGCTGGGCGTCTGCCTGCTGTTGCGGCCAGTACCGCCGAAACCGGCGCAGGGCCGCCTGCTGGATTTTGCGCCGGTGTTCCGCAACACCCGGGCGATGGGGTTCGTGCTCGGCTATGGCGCGCATTGTTTCGAGCTCTATGGCATCCGGACCTGGCTGGTGGCGTTCTGGACCTTCGTCATCGCCAGCAACGGGCAAAGCTCTGTGTTTTCGCCGATCGTCGTCAGCGTCGTATTCACGCTGCTGGCGATGCCCGCCAGCATTCTCGGCAATGAACTGGCGCTGAAGTACGGCCGGCATCGCGCCATCACGGCCGTGATGCTGAGCTCCGCTGTCGTGGCCATGCTGATCGGCGTATTTTCAAACCAGTCGCCCTTGCTGTTGCTGCCGCTGATGCTGGTCTATGCCATCACGGTCCCGGCCGACTCCGGCGCATTGACGTCGGGCATGTCGATGGCGGCGCATCCCGATTATCGCGGCGCCACCATGGCGGCGCATTCCACCGTCGGCTTCAGCCTGTCGGCGCTCGGCGCCTGGGGCGTCGGCGTCGCGCTCGACCTCGCCGGCGGGCCGCTCAGCGCCACCGCCTGGATGGCGGCATTCTCGGTGCTGGCCGCCGGGATCTTGCTGGGGCCGGTGGCGCTATACTGGTCCCGAACCGCAGCACCGCAATCATGACGCCGCCCCAGCTTCCGATCGTCCTGGCGCTCGGCACGACGCAGACGCTGGCATGGGCCTCGAGCTACTACCTTCCCGCGATCCTGGCCGATCCGATCGGGCGCGATCTCGGCGTTTCCTCGAACTGGATCTTTGCCGCCTTCTCGGCGTCGCTGGTGATATCGGCCCTGCTCGGCCCGCGGGTCGGCCGGCAGATCGATCTGGTCGGCGGCCGGTCGGTGCTGTCGCTTTCAAATGTGACGCTGGCTGCCGGCCTCGCGCTGCTCGGCCTCTCCTACTCGATTCCGGTGCTGGTGATCGCCTGGCTGCTGCTCGGCGTCGGCATGGGTGCAGGCCTGTACGATGCCGCCTTCGGCGCGCTGGGACGGATCTATGGCGACGCCGCGCGCCGCTCGATCACCGGCATCACCCTGCTCGCGGGATTTGCCTCCACCGTCGGATGGCCGCTCACCGCCCTTGGACTGGAGACGATCGGCTGGCGCAACACCTGCTTTGCCTGGGCCGCCGCGCACATCCTGATCGGCCTGCCGCTCAACTTCTTCATGCTGCCCGCCGTGAAGGGCGCCAAGGCGGCCGTGGCGACGGCCGTCAAGCCGCACATCGCGATCGACCGCACCATGATCCTGCTGGCGTTCGCCTTCGCGGCGGCCTGGACCGTGACCGGCGCGATGGCCGCGCATTTGCCGCGGATCCTGGAAGCCGCGGGCGCCACCACGCTGCAGGCGGTGGCCGCCGGTGCGCTGATCGGCCCGGCGCAGGTTGCCGCCCGGGTTTTCGAAGCGAGTTTCCTCAGCCGCTATCATCCGCTGGTTTCGACCCGCCTTGCCTGTCTGACCCACCCGATCGGCGCCGCCATCGTCGGGCTGGTCGGCGGCCCCGCGGCCAGCGCGTTCGCGGTCTTTCACGGCACCGGCAACGGCATCCTGACCATTGCGCGCGGCACGCTGCCGCTGGCGATCTTCGGCCCTCAGAATTACGGCTACCGGCTCGGCATCATCGGCGCGCCGGCGCGGATGGCGCAGGCCGCCGCCCCGTTGGCGTTCGGCCTGCTGATCGACCTGATGGGCAGCCGGGTCCTGATGGTCTCCTCCGCGCTCAGCCTGTCGGCGCTGCTGGCGCTGTTCCTGCTGAAGAAGTCGCCGCCGCCGCCAAGAGACATGCTCGACGGATAGGGCTTCCCATCCCGCGCCGTTTCGCGCAAAACCAACGCATGGACAACGACACCGGCCCGATCCGACGTTTTGCGCGGTGGGCAATCACACCGCCGCAATCCTATGCGGTTTATTTGCTGGCTCTCCTCGTGGTGGCGGGATCGTCGTTCTATGCCGGGAGCCTGGCGCCGAAGAAGCCGACCGGGCTCGGACCTCCGCCGGTGTCGGCCCCGCGCAACTGAAATCCCGGACGCCGGCGCCCCCGCCCAAATTTGAGTTCCAACGACCGGAACAAATTGCGCGCTGCCGCTTAATAATCCCAAGCCGTTGCGCTGGAGATTGCGGATGCCAAGAACTGGCTCGAATGTACCCTATGGGGCGGATCAGACCGTCTATCTCGTCGTCGACCGCCAGGGCCGGCAAGGGGCGGTCTATTGCGAGATCGAGATCGAGCGGACCGACACCGAAACCATCGTCGCCGACCTCCTCGCCGGGCAGTTTCATGATCCCGTCCGCGTGACCGCCTACAACACGCTCGAACACTGGTCGCGGGACATCTCGAGCGATATCGCCGCCGAAATCCAGACTCGCTGCGACATCGAGGGCACGGCCGTACCGGGGCATGTCGAGGACTTCGTTCGCCACCACATCAATCCCGTCCCCCAAAATTCGCGGCGTTCTCAAGAGCGCGCGCCGGTGTTGACCCCGGTCGGTTAGGTTCGAAACGTCGGCACGTTGACACCCCGCGCAGGTTTCGTTGTAATGGGGCGATGGGGACGTTGCGATCTCCCCACGAGGCGTCATGCCCAAGTATCGCGTCCCGTATCTCTCACGAGGGCGCCCATGTCATCCTTCACAACGATATCTGCCGACAAACTCGCACGCCTGATCGGCACCGCGAGCACCCCTGCCTTGATCGATGTCCGCACCGACGAGGATTTTGCCGCCGATCCCCGGCTGATTCCCGGCTCTGTCAGACGAAACCACCAGCAAGCCTCCGACTGGGGCCGGGAATTTTCGGGCCGCTCCGCCATCGTGGTCTGCCAGCGCGGCCTGAAGCTTTCCGAAGGCACCGCGGCCTGGCTGCGACATGCCGGATCTTCCGCAGAAGCGCTCGAGAACGGTTTTGACGGCTGGAAGGCCGCCAAGCTGCCGCTGGTGCCGGCATCAAAACTGCCGGCGCGCGATGCGCAAGACCGCACCGTCTGGGTCACCCGGGCGCGACCGAAGATCGACCGCATCGCCTGTCCCTGGCTGATCCGCAGGTTCGTCGATCCGAACGCCGTGTTTCTGTTCGTGACGCCCTCCGAGGTGGTCGCGGTCGGCGAGCGTTTTGCCGCCGTGCCGTTCGATATCGAAAACGTGTTCTGGAGCCATCGCGGCGAACGCTGCACCTTCGACGTCATGGTGGAGGAATTCGGCCTCGCGACCCCGCCTTTGCTGCGGCTGGCGATGATGGTTCGCGCGGCCGATACCGGCCGGCTCGATCTGTCGCCGGAAGCTCCCGGGCTGCTGGCGGCATCGCTCGGGCTGTCGCGGATGTATGATGACGATCTCGAACAGCTCGAGGCCGGTATCGTGCTCTATGACGCGTTCTATCGCTGGTGCCGCGATGCATCGGGCGAAACCCATAACTGGCCCGGCAACAAGGCAAAGCCATGAGCGATACCGTGGCGGCTGAGAAGACCACGGGAGCGGATGCCGGCCACAGCATCAGCTTCGGTGAAGCGTTTCGGGTCTGGCTGCGGGTCGCCGTCCTGAGTTTCGGCGGCCCGGCCGGGCAGATTGCGGTGATGCATCGCATCCTGGTCGAGGAAAAGAACTGGATCTCCGAGAGCCGGTTCCTGCATGCGTTGAACTACTGCATGCTGCTGCCGGGACCGGAGGCGCAGCAGCTGGCGACCTATATCGGCTGGCTGCTGCACCGCACCGCCGGCGGCATCATGGCCGGCGGCCTGTTCATTCTCCCCGGCGTCATCGCCATCATGGGGCTGAGCTATATCTATGCCGCCTTCGGCAAGGTCGGGTTCGTCAAGGCGCTGTTCTTCGGGCTGAAGGCCGCGGTGCTGGCGATCGTGATCCAGGCGGTGGTCCGTCTCGGCAAGCGCGCGCTGCGCAACCGCATCATGGTTGCGCTGGCCGCCATCGCCTTCGTCGCGATCTTCTTCTTCAACGTGCCGTTCCCGATCATCATCATCGCCGCCGGCCTGATCGGATTCTTCGGCGCCCGAAGCGGACGCAGCGAGTTTGCCGCGGTCGGGCACGGCGGCGGCAAGGGGTCGGCGGCGGTCGACGGCATGCTCGGCGACGTCGTGCCCGACCATGTCCGCGCCAGCCTTCCCCGCGCGTTGAAAGTGAGTGCGGTGTGGCTGACGCTGTGGCTGGTACCGGTCGCGGCCCTGCTGATCGCGTTCGGCGAGGCCGATGTGTTCAGCCAGATCGCGCTGTTCTTCTCCAAGATGGCGCTGGTGACGTTCGGCGGCGCCTATGCCGTGCTGGCCTATGTCGCGCAGCAGGCGGTCGAGCAGTATCACTGGCTGCAGCCGCGCGAGATGCTCGACGGGCTCGGGATGGCCGAGACCACGCCCGGACCGCTGATCATGGTGCTGCAATTCGTCGGCTTCATGGCCGCGTTCCGCGATCCCGGCACGCTGTCGCCGATGATGGCGGGCACGCTCGGCGGATTGCTGGCGACCTGGGTCACCTTCACGCCCTGCTTCCTCTGGATCTTTCTGGGCGCGCCCTTTATCGAAACCCTGCGCGGCAACAAGGGCCTCGCCGGCGCGCTCGGCGCCATCACCGCCGCGGTGGTCGGCGTGATCCTCAATCTGTCGATCTGGTTCGCGCTGCACACCGTGTTCCGCGAGACCTGGCCGGTGCGAACGTTCGGCCTGTCATTCGATATGCCGGTGTGGTCGAGCGTCGACGTCGCCGCCCTCGCGCTGGCGATCGCGGCGGCGACCGCCATCTTCCGCTTCAACATCGGAATGCTGACGGTGCTGGCGGGTTCCTGCGCGGCCGGCGTGCTGTTGCGGCTGGCCGGGGTGATTTAAGGTTGGGGCCAACCGGATTCGCAAGCGCGCCATCCAGCAACCGGACTTCGTTGCTGCGCGATGCCCTCTCCGCGTCGTCCCTGCGAAAGCAGGGACCGATAGCCACCGGCGTTGGTGTGACAAAGATTGTTTCCTTCATCGCGCCATAACGAAGGCGCAACGCGGTATGGGTCCCGGATCGGCGTTCGCTTGCGCTCACTTGTCCGGGACGACGCGAAGGCGAGTTTCTCATTCAAGCGCACTCTTACACCACGTCCGCCGGCGCCAGTTTGCACGGTTCGCTGCCGGCCTCGATCTGCAGCGTGGCGTGCTCGATGTTGAAGCGGTGCGAAAGCTCCGCGCGCACGTCCTGCAGGAATGAATCGTCGGTGCCGCCGGGCCGCACCAGATGCGCGGTCAGCGCGGTTTCGTTGGTGCTCATGGCCCAGATGTGGAGATCGTGCACCTCGGTGACGCCGTCGAGTTGCGCGAGATAGTCCCTCACCTCCGCAAGCGCGATGCCTCTGGGCACGCCGTCGAGCGCCAGATTGACGCTGTCGCGCGCAAGGCCCCAGCCGCTCGCCCCCACCACGGCGGCGATTGCGAGGCTGATGGCAGGATCGACCCACAGCCACCCCGTCAGCATGATCAGAAGCGCCGCGACCACCACGCCGGCGGAGACGCCGGCGTCCGCCGCCATGTGCAGATAGGCGCCGCGGATATTGAGATCGCCCTCCCGGCCGCGCATGAACAACAGCGCGGTGGCGCCGTTGATGGCGATGCCGAGCGCGGCCACCCAAACCACCGTCCAGCCCGCCACTTCGGCAGGCGCCCTGATCCGGTCGATGGCCTCGACGGCGATGGCGCCGACCGCGACCAGCAGCAGGCCGGCATTGGCCAGCGCCGCGAGGATCGAAGCCCGCCGGTAGCCATAGGTATGCCGCTCGGTCGGCCGCCTTCGCGCCAGCCATCCGGCACCCCATGCCAGCACCAGCGCAATCACGTCGGAAAAATTGTGAACCGCATCCGAGATCAGCGCCAGCGAGTTGGCGGCATAGCCGAACACCAGTTCGGCCGCGACGAACGCGGTATTGAGCGCGATGCCGACGGCAAAGGCGAAGCCGAAATTATCCGGCGCATGACTGTGCGCGTGGTCGTGACGATCGTGGGGTTGGGCCATGACGCTTGCGATCATTGTGCGGCCGACTGGTTCGGCCGCTTGCGACTATAGCGCGTGAAATGGCGGATACTATTACGGGCATATTCGTCGTCCCTACGAACGCAGGGACCCACCGGCCGTGGTGTTGTGCGCAGTTCCGCATGATCGAGAGGACAACGCGGTATGGGTCCCTGCGTTCGCAGGGACGACAGGACTACTCCACGCCCTTGCCGAACTTGTTCGACTTCGGCAGGCCGTGCGCGAGGCGGCCGGCGTCGGCGCGGTTGCCGCGCCAGTCGGTCAAATCCTTCCAGCTCATGCTCTGGTCGCGCCCGGCGGAATCCTTCCAGGTCAGCCCCGCCTTGGCTTCGAAGGTCGCGACATCCGACAGCGACGCGCTCGTGTATTTCTGCAGCCGCACGCCGCGGCCGCGCGCCATTTCCGGCACCTGGTCCAGCGGGAACACCACCATCTTGTGGTTGGTGCCGATCACGGCGACGGTGTCGCCCGCCACGGTCGCGATCGCACAGGCTTCGTTCGGCATTTCGACGTTCAGCACCTGCTTGCCCTTGCGGGTATTGCCGACGCAATCGTCCTCGTTGACGACGAAGCCCTGGCCTTCGAGGCTCGCGATCAGGAACTTGCGGCCGCCCTTGTTGACGAACAGCGAGACGATCGCGGTCTCCTGCTCCATGTCGATGAACATGCGGATCGGCTCGCCATGGCCGCGGCCGCCCGGCAGTTTTGCCACGTCGAGCGAATAGAATCTTCCGTTGGTGGCGAACAGCAGCAGCTTCGAGGTGGTCTCGGCGAAGAACGCCTTGTCGAGCTTGTCGTCGGTCTTGAAGGTCAGGGTCGAGAGATCGGCGACATGGCCCTTCAGCGTGCGTACCCAGCCCTTTTCGGAAACCACCACGGTGACCGGCTCGCGCTCGACGAAGGCTTCCTCGATCGCGGCGAGGTCATGCTCCGGCGCGTCGGCGAACACCGTGCGGCGCTTGCCGAGCGGCGTCTTCGGCCCGAAAATGTCGCGGACTTTCCGCACCTGGTCGCCGACCTTGGCCCACTGCTCGGGCTCGGAGGCGAGAATGCCCTTGATGCCCTTCAACTCGGCACGGAGGTTCTTGTCCTCGGTGCGGATCTCGAATTCCTCGAGCTTGCGCAGACTGCGCAGCCGCATGTTGAGGATGGCGTCGGCCTGAACATCGGTCAGCTTGAACGCTGTCATCAGGGCCGGTTTCGGCTCGTCCTCGTTGCGGATGATCTTGATCACCTTGTCGATGTTCAAATAGGCGATCAGGTAGCCGCCGAGCACTTCCAGCCGGTGCTCGATCTGCTGCTTGCGGTAATTGGAACGCCGCAACAGCACGTCGCGCAGATGGTCGAGCCATTCGCGCAAACACTCGGCAAGACCGAGCACCTTGGGAATGCGGCCCTTCACCAATACGTTGAGGTTCAGCGGTATCCGGCTTTCCAGCTCGGTCAGCTTGAACAGCGATTCCATCAGCAGTTCCGGATCGACCGCGCGGGATTTCGGCTCGATCACGAGACGGATGTCTTCGGCCGATTCATCGCGGACGTCGTCGACCAGCGGCAGCTTTTTCTCCTGCAGCAGTTCGGCGATCTTCTCCACCAGCCGGGACTTCTGCACCAGCCAGGGGATTTCGGTGATTACCACCACCCAGGTGCCGCGGGCGCCCTCTTCCTGACTCCACTTGGCGCGGGTGCGGAATGCGCCGCGCCCGGTCATGTAGGCTTCGGCAATGCTCTCCTTGGAATCGACGATGATGCCGCCGGTCGGGAAATCCGGACCCTTCACCGATTTCAGCAGCGTCTTCGATTTGGCGTCGGGCTTGTCGATCAGATGCAGCGCTGCGTCGCAGAGCTCCGCGACGTTGTGCGGCGGGATCGAGGTCGCCATGCCGACGGCGATACCCTGGGCGCCGTTGGCGAGCAGGTTCGGGAAGCCGCCGGGCAGCACGATCGGCTCTTTGGTCTGGCCGTCGTAATTGGCGCGAAATTCGACGCCGTCCTCGTCGATGCCGTCGAGCAGCAGCCGCGCGACCTCGGTCATGCGCGCTTCGGTGTAGCGGTAGGCGGCCGGGTTATCGCCGTCGATATTGCCGAAATTGCCCTGGCCGTCGACCAGCGGATAGCGCGAGGAGAAATCCTGCGCGAGCCGCACCAGGGCGTCGTAGATCGACTGGTCGCCATGCGGATGGAACGAGCCCATCACGTCGCCGACGATCTTGGCCGACTTCTTGAACGGCGTGCCGGGGTCGAGCCGCAGCAGGCGCATGCCGTAGAGGATGCGCCGGTGCACCGGCTTCAGGCCGTCGCGGGCGTCTGGCAGCGCGCGGTGCATGATGGTCGAGAGCGCATAAGCGAGATAGCGCTCCTCGAGCGCGTCGCGCAGTCCGACCTCATGGATCTCGGCGGGTTCGTCAGGTGGAATCAGTCGTTTTCCCATCGGGACGGGTTATCCGCTGGCAGCGAATCGGGCAAGAAATGAATCGCGTTCCACACCCCCGCGCTCCGCCAAGGCTGCTTAACAGGCACTTCCGGCGGGAGCCGGCCGGGCTGCCTATCTGTGCATGGGGTTGTTTTCACGATTTTCGTCGGCTGCACGGCAAGCCCGTCATGCGGCTACGGCAGCAACGCCGTCGGCTTCGCCCGATGTCTGGTCACCGCATTGATGAACCCGTCCCGGGCGTCGGAATGGCCCTGCCCGCGCGGCTCCAGCACGTGGCGCAGCAGGAACCGGCCGGTGAGCACAAAACCGTCCTGCAGGTCCTGGTCGGACCAGCCATTGGCTCCCCCGCCGCCCTCGCGCAAGAACGCGGGCAGCCGCAACAGCCGCTCGCGCCAGGGATCGCCGGCCCGCCGCGATACCGCGCCGCCGGATTTCGGCGAGACGTAGATCAGGTCGGCGGTCTCGCCGGTCGCGGCGCAGTTTTCCAGATCGAGCCCGAAGCCGAGTTCGGCGAGCATGGCGAGTTCGAATCTTATCAACTGGATGGCGGCTTCGCCGATGTCGTCGAAATCGTCCAGCGTGCGCTCCAGCATCTCGTAAATGTCTTCGTGCGGATCGCGCTCGGGCAGCAGGCGCGCCAGCGAGGCCAGATGGGTCACGCCATAGGTCGCGTGCGAGGACGCCAGCACGGTGGCGGCGCGCAGCCGCGTGCCTTCCATGACGTAATAGCCGAGATGCTCGTCGAGCCGGGCCCGCCACACCGCCGACACGCTGTTGCCGGGCTGCAGCAAGGGACGCATCCGCTTGCCGGCGCCGCCGCGCACGAGGCCGAGATGGCGGCCATGGCCGCGGGTCAGGAGTTCGACAATGGCGGAAGATTCGCCATGCCGCCGCACCCCCAGCACGATGCCCTCGTCAGTCCATTCCATGGCGAGAGGATACAGGATTCCATTGGGGCGCGCAGCTCTCGCGGCCGTCATTCCGGGGCGATGCAAAGCATCGAACCCGGAATCTCGAGATTCCGGGTTGCGCTGACGCGCGCCCCGGAATGACAGGATGGGTGGAGACGCAGGAACATTCGCCCCCTCCGTCCGTTGTGACCGCTCCTTCCCCGGCCACGGCCTGACTTGGCGGAGGTCTGCATGGACCTCCGCGGATATCTTCTATTGGCAGACACCGTCCCCCCGATGATCAAGCTGCAGCAGCCCAAGGGCACCGCGCTGATCAATCTCGCAGTCGCAGGCCTGATCGTCACCGGTCTGTACTTCGCCCGCGAAATCCTGGTTCCGGTGGCGCTCGCGGTTCTCTTCAGTTTCGTGCTCGCTCCCTTTGTCATCCGGCTGCAGTCATGGCGGGTGCCGCGACGGCTGGCGGTGCTGGTCGCAGTGTTCGTCGGCTTCTCGATCATCTTCAGCCTCGGCGGCCTGATGGTGTCGCAGGCCAACCGGCTGGCCGAGGAATTGCCCGGTTACCAGCAGACGCTGCGTGACAAGATCCAGGGCCTGCGCGGGGTCGCAGCCAGCGGCTCCAGCACGCTGGAGCGCGCCTCCAAGGTGCTGCGGGAGCTGGACAGCGAATTGCACAATCCCGCCCGCGGGCAGGCCATCGACGGCCTGCGGCGGCAGCCGAACGACAAGCCGATTCCGGTGGAGATCAGGCAGCCCGATCCCGGCACGCTGACGACCCTGGTGGCCATCATCCAGCCGCTGATCCAGCCGCTGACCACGACCGGCATCGTCGTCATCTTCGTGATCTTCATCCTGATGCAGCGGCAGGACCTGCGGAACCGCTTCATCCGGCTGGCCGGATCGCAGGACATGCAGCGCACCACGGCCGCCCTCGACGATGCCGGGCAGCGGCTGAGCCGGCTGTTCCTGAACCAGATCATCGTCAATGCCTCGTTCGGCCTGCTGATCGGAATCGGGCTGCAATTGATCGGCGTGCCGAGCGCGCCGCTGTGGGGCCTGATCGCCGTGATCCTGCGGTTCGTGCCCTATGTCGGCACGCCGATTTCGGCGGTGTTTCCGCTGATCCTGGCCGCGGCGGTCGGCACCGGCTGGGAAATGCTGCTGATGACGCTGGCGCTGTTCGCGACGCTTCAGCTGTTCGCCGCCCAGGTGGTGGAGCCGCAGGTCTACGGACGCAGTTCCGGACTGTCGCCGGTCGCCATCGTGATTTCGGCGTCGTTCTGGACCTGGCTGTGGGGTCCGATCGGTCTGGTGCTGGCGACGCCCCTCACCGTCTGCCTGGTGGTGGTCGGCCGCCACGTCGACCGCCTGCAGTTCCTCGATATCCTGCTCGGCAACCAGCCGGCGCTGACGCCGCCGCAACTGGTCTACCAGCGGATGCTGGCCGGCGACCCGATCGAGGCGTCGCAGCAGGCGCAGACCTTTCTCGCCGACGCCTCGCTGGAGGATTATTATGACACCATCATGCTGGACGGCCTGCGCCTCGCCGAGGCGGATTCGCGTCTCGGCCGGCTGGACCGCGAGCGGATGGACCGCGTCCTCACCACCGTGCACGAAGTGGTCGACGACCTCGAAACACATGAGGACGCTGCGGTCGTTGAAGTCGAAGAAGTCGAGACCAGCCCGCTGGCGCGCCTCGACACCGACGAGCAATTGCCGACCAGCGTGCCGGAGCGATGGCAGCAACCGGGAGCCGTGCTGTGCCTTCCCGGCTCCGGCAAGCTCGACGAAGCCGCCGCCGTCATTCTCGCCCAGATCATGAAGCGACGGGGGATCGGCGCCGTGGCCGAGGCCGCCGATGCCTTGTCGATGTCGCGGTTCTTCTCGCTCGATCTGTCGCCGGCCACCGCATTCTGCATCTGCTACGTCGGCAAGCCATCCGACGCGATGATTCAGTACACGGTCCGCAGGCTGAGCAAGAAGAGCAAGGGCGGCCGCATCATCATCGCGCTGCTCGGCAGCGAGAGCGACGCGGTGACGCCGGGGACGCGCGATATCACGACGGTGGTGGGCGATTTTACCGCCGTTGCGGACCTCATCGCCGAGATCGCCTTCAAGGCTGCCCGCGCCGCGGAAGTCGTTCCCGATGCCGGGAAGGTCGAGATTGATTGACGGCTACGCGTTGAACCAGTCCCGCGCGTCGCCGGTGAAGGAAAAAAACAGGGCGGCTGCCGTCAGCGTGCACGAAACGACCTCGACCGCGCTGCTGAACTCCAGGCCCCTTGCGCCGATCACATGCACCAGCGTGATCGCGGAGAGCATCAGGGCGGCTGACAGAAACCAGCGCGGCCAGCTCTTGCGCTGTCGCGCGGCGAGCTGGACGAAGTGGACCAGCACCAGGATCAGCGCGGCCGCGATCAGGCTTTCCGCCATGATCATCGATTCCGTCACTTGCGCGGTCGGCGTGCGATCGCGGAACGCGACCGACACCGCGTCGAGCGTCAGCGACAGATAGAGCAGGACTTCGAACCACAGCACGTTTCTCGGTACGGTCATCGCGACGCCTTCTATTCCTTCGGGAATTCGAGGCCCATTTCACGGTAGCGGTTGGGATCGTCACCCCAGTTTTCGCGCACCTTCACGAACAGAAACAGGTGCACCGGAACGCCCACGATCTCGGCGATCTCCTTGCGGGAGTCCGCGCCGATCGACTTTATGGTGGCGCCGCCCTTGCCGAGCACGATCTTGCGCTGGCTTTCGCGCTCGACGAAAATGGTCTGCTCGATGCGGATGGATTTGTCCTTGCGCTCCGTCCAGCTGTCGGTCTCGACGGTGGACTGGTACGGCAGTTCCTGATGCAGCTGGCGAAAGATCTTTTCCCGGGTGATCTCCGCCGCCAGATGCCGCATCGGCGCATCCGACATCTGGTCTTCCGGATAATGATACGGCCCCGGCGGCACCATCGCGGCAAGGGTGTGTCGCAAATCGTCGACGCCGTCACCGGTCATGGCCGAAACCATGAAGGTCTCGGCGAATTTCAGCCGCTCGTTGGCGGCCTGCGCCAGCTTCAGCAGCTTTTCCTTGTCGACGATATCGACCTTGTTGATGACCAGCAGCTTGGGATGATTGACGGTCGCCACCTTGCTGAAGATCGACTCGGCCTCCTCGTCGATCCCCTCGCGGGCGTCGAGCAGCACGCATACGAGGTCGGCGTCATGCGCCCCGCTCCAGGCGGTGGACACCATGGCGCGGTCGAGCCTTCGTTTCGGCATGAAGATGCCGGGCGTGTCGACCAGGATGATCTGGGCGTTGTTGTCGATCACGATGCCGCGGATCAGCGCCCGCGTGGTCTGCACCTTGCGCGAGACGATGGTGACCTTGGAGCCGACCAGCGCATTGACCAGCGTGGACTTGCCGACATTGGGGGCACCGATCAGCGCGACGAAGCCGCAGCGTGTCGCCGCCGCCGGCGCGACGCCGTCCTCGATGCCGTCTTCGACGTGGTTTTGGGGTTCAGCTGTCATTGTTACCGCCACCGACGCCTTCACGCTCTATCATGACCGATGCCGCGACCTTTTCGGCCGCGCGCTTGCTGCCGCCGATACCTTCGGCCGGCTCGAGGCCCGGCAGATCCACCGCGACGCGAAACTGCGGATCGTGATGCGGTCCGCTGCGCTCGACCTCGCGATAGACCGGCGTCGGCAGTCCCTTGCCCTGCGCCCATTCCTGCAGCACCGTCTTGGGATCGCGCAGCGGCCGACGGGGCTTGCGCATCCGCTCCACCCAGTTGCGTTCGACGAATTGCGCCGCCGCGGTGTAGCCCCCGTCGAGAAAGATCGCGCCGATCACCGCTTCGCAGATGTCGCCTAGCACCGATTTGCGCAAGCGCGCGCCCGCGCCGGCGCCGACCGCGCCGAGCTTGATGTCGTCGATCAGCCCGAGCGATTTGGCGACATCGGCACAGCTTTCCTTGCGCACGAGATCGGCCAGCCGCTTCGACAATTCGCCCTCGTTGGCGTTGGGAAAGGCGCGATACAGCATGTCGGAGACGACGAGCCCGAGCACGTGATCGCCGAGGAACTCGAGGCGCTGATAGCTGTCGCCGCGCTTGCGCGAGGATTTCAGCGCGGAGACGTGGGTGAATGCGGTCGTCAGCAGTTCGGGATCGGCAAATTTGTGCCCGATCCGCGCCTCGATCGCCGCGGTCGCGGCCTTGGCGCTGACCTTGCTGCGCTTTTTCTTCACCGCCGCGGGTTCGCTCGCGGCCTCAGGCAGACCGCGTGCTTCGTCCGACGCGGAGGATGTCTGGAGATCGGGCGATTCGTCGTTCATCGCACGATGGAGAAAATACGATTCCAGCGCACCGCGGTCGGCCAACGCCAGAACATCCAGGCGGTTTCGCCCTCGGCAATGGAGAAGAAAATCATCTGGGCCCGGCCGACGATGTTCTCGAAAGGCACATAGCCCACCGCCGACAACACCCGGCTGTCGGTGGAGTTGTCGCGGTTGTCGCCCATCATGAAGAGGTGGCCGGCCGGCACGGTATAGATCGTGGTATTGTCGTAAAATCCGTTGTCGACGCAATCCAGCGATTCGTAGGTGACGCCATTCGGCAGCGTCTCCCTCCAGCGCTTGACCCGCGCCGTGGCGTCGGAACCGCAGGGGTCCTCGCCGATGAAGTCGCTGAGGCGTTCGCGCTTGATCGGCGCTTCGTTGATGTAGAGCAGACCCTCCCTCATCTGGATGCGGTCGCCGGGCAGCCCGATCACGCGCTTGATGTAATCGGTGGAATCGTCCTTCGGCAGGCGGAACACAATGATGTCGCCGCGGGCCGGCTCGGAGCCGAAGATGCGTCCCGAAAATATCGGCGGCGACAACGGGATCGAATAATGGCTGTAACCGTAGGAATATTTCGACACGAACAGGTAATCGCCGACCAGCAGCGTTGCCTTCATCGATCCCGAGGGGATGTTGAAGGGCTGAAACAGGAAGGTGCGGATCACGAGGGCGATCAGAAGCGCATGGATGACAACGCGGATGGTTTCACCCAATCCGCTTTCAGTTTTTGTCCCGGATGTCACGCTCATCGCTTTCCCAATTCCCGTCGCGACAGACGCGCGGTGGCAGAGCATTTTCCTCACGCGAAGCGTTCTCTTCGCGTCGAGAAAATGGTCTTGATTCTGATATTGTGGACCAGTTCCGGCGCGGCCTGAACTCGCCCTGCTTCGATATTCCTGCGGCGTTTTAGACGGTTGTTCGCAGCCACGCAATCAACGGCCACATGAAAACTTCCTAATCCGTTGAACTGGCGAAGATTTTTAGTTTTGTACCGGACCGCTGAAGATGCCGGCGCCGACCTTCAGGCTTTGCCCGGATTGACCGCCGAAATTATGACGAAGGCCTGCGCCAGCGGCCAATCGTCGGTAATCGACAGATCTATGCGCGCCTCCAGGCCCTCCGGCGTCAGCGCCTCGAGCCGGACCAGCGCCCCGCCGGTCAGCTGCATGGTCGGCCGCCCCCCCGGCAGGTTCACCACCCCCATATCCCGCCACCAGACGCCCTGGCGGATTCCGGTACCCAGCGCCTTGGAACAGGCCTCCTTGGCGGCAAACCGCTTGGCATAGGTCGCAACCACCATCTTCTCGCTCTTGGCACGGCGCCCGGCCCGGGCGCGCTCGGCCTCGGTGAAAACCCGGTCGAGGAAGCGGTCGCCGTGGCGCTCGATCACCTTGGCGACCCGGCGGATGTCGATCAGGTCGGAGCCGATGCCGATGATCATGCGCCCGTCCGGTTGGCTTCGCCGCCGCCGAGTTTGGCGCGCCCGCGGTCCATCGCCGCCCGCATCGTCCGGACGGTCTCGCCGAGTCCGACGAACAATGCCTCCCCGATCATGTAGTAACCGATATTCAGTTCCATGATCTCGGGGATGCCCGCGATCGTCTCCGCGGTCGCATAATCGAGACCGTGACCGGCATGGACTTCGAGGCCGGCCGAGCGCGCCAGCGCGGCACCGGCGACGATGCGCTGCCACTCGGATTCCGCCCTGGCGGTGTGGCCATCGACCACGGCGTCGCACCAGGCGCCGGTGTGGATTTCGATGACAGGCGCGCGCAGCCTCGCCGCCATTTCGATCTGGGCGGGGTCGGCGGCAATGAACAGCGATACCCGAACCCCCGCGTCGTTCAGGCGCGCGATGAACGGCGCCAGCAGGTTGTGCTGCCCGACCACGTCGAGGCCGCCCTCCGTGGTGAGTTCCTCGCGGCGCTCGGGTACCAGGCACACCGCATGCGGTTTGGTCGCCAGCGCGATCCGCAGCATGTCCTCGGTCGCCGCCATCTCGAAGTTCAGCGGCCTGGAAATCTCCGCCTTCAGCCGCGCCATGTCGTCGTCGCGGATGTGGCGGCGATCCTCGCGCAGATGGGCGGTAATGCCGTCGGCGCCGGCCTCGATCGCGAGCAGGGCTGCGCGCACCGGATCGGGCCGCTCGCCCGCCCGGGCGTTGCGCAGCGTGGCGACGTGGTCGACATTGACTCCGAGACGCAGGGGGGGAGCAGGCATGCGGACTTCCGACGCAGTTTAGAGGAAGACGAAGACACTCGAACCGTCATGCGCGGGCAAAAGCGCGAAGCGCGTCTTCACCCAATATGCCCCGCGCATCCATCTTCTTCGTAAAGATGGATTGCCGGGTCAAGCCCGGCAATGACGAGCCTCGTTACCCATTGACGCGGTCGACCCGGGCGACGACGGCCTTGGCGCGCAACTGGGCGATGATAGCGCTGAGATGCTTCAGGTCATAGACCTCGAGATCGATGGTGAGTTCGGTGAAGTCGGGCGAGCGCCTGGACATGCTGATATTGTCGATATTGCCGTCGTGCTCGGCGATCACGGTCGCCACCTGGGCGAGACTGCCGGGCTCGTTGACATTGTCGACGCGGATTCGCGCGGGAAAGCGCTGCGGCGTCGTTTCGTCGACGTCCCAGCGGACGTCGAGCCAGCGCTCCGGCTCCTCCTCGAAGTCCTTCAGCGCCGGCGACTGGATCGGATAGATCGTGATGCCCTCCCCCGGCGTCACGATCCCGACGATGCGGTCGCCCGGCACGGCGCCGCCGTTCGGCGCGAATTTGACCGGCAGATCGGAATTGATGCCGCGTACCGGGATCGCCGACGGGCTGCGTCCGGGATCGGGCGCCGATTTCAGCTTCAGCTTGACCGCGAGGCTCTTCTTGGCGGCGCCATAGCGCACCACCCGTTCTTCCTTGTAGTCGGGATACATCGCCCGCGCGACGTCGGAGGCCTTCATCTCGCCGCGCCCGACCGACGCCATCACGTCGTCGATCGAGGCGCGCGCCAGCCGCGGCAGCGCGCCCTTGAGCTTGTCGTCGGCGTATTCGATCTTGGCGCGCGTGAACAGCCGCTCGACGATGCGGCGGCCGAGCCCGGCATACTGGTCGCGCACCGCGGTGCGCGTCGCGCGCCGGATCGCCGCCCGCGCCTTGCCGGTGACCGCCAGCGATTCCCACGCCGAGGGCGGCGCTGCCTGGGCTTCCGAGGTCAGCACCTCGACCTCGTCGCCATTCTGCAGCTCGGACGACAGCGGAGCGAACTTGCCGTTGATCTTGCAGCCGACCGCGCTGTTGCCGACGTCGGTATGCACCGCATAGGCGAAGTCGATCACATTGGCGTGGCGCGGCAGCGCGATCAGCTTTCCCTTCGGGGTGAAGCAGAACACCTGATCGTGAAACAGCTCGAGCTTGGTATGCTCGAGGAACTCCTCCGGATTGGCGCTGTCGGACAGGATTCCGATGGTATGGCGGAGCCAGGCGAAGGCGTTGGATTCGCGCTTCAGAAGCTCGGTCGGCGATCCCACGCCATCCTTGTAGAAGGCATGCGCGGCGATGCCCAGTTCGGCGATCTGGTCCATCTCCTCGGTGCGGATCTGCAGTTCGACGCGCTGGTTGCCGGGACCGATCACGGTGGTGTGGATCGACCGGTAGTCGTTCTGCTTCGGCGTCGAGATGTAATCCTTGAAGCGGCCGGGCACCACCGGCCAGGTGGTGTGCACGACCCCGAGCGCGCGGTAGCAGGCCTCGACGTCATCCATCACGACGCGGAATCCGAAGATATCGGACAATTGCTCGAAGCCGACCGACTTGCGCTCCATCTTGGTCCAGATCGAGAACGGCCGCTTGCGCCGGCCATAGACATGCGCCGCCATGCCGTTTTTCTGCAGGTTCTTGGATAACTGGCTCTCGATCTCGCCGATCAGGTTGCGGTTGCGGTCCTCCAGCGATTCCAGCCGTTGCATCACCACCGAGTGAGCTTCCGGATCGAGCATGTGGAACGACAGGTCCTCGAGTTCCTCCCGCATCTCCTGCATGCCCATTCGGCCCGCGAGCGGGGCATAGATGTCGAGCGTCTCCTCGGCGATCCGACGGCGCGAGGTCGGCGGCACGAATTCGAGCGTGCGCATGTTGTGCAGGCGATCGGCGAGCTTGATCAGGAGGACGCGGACGTCGTCGGCGATCGCCAGCAGCAGCTTGCGCAGGTTCTCCGCCTGCTTGGCCTCGCGCGACACCAGTTCCAGCCGTTTCAGCTTGGTGAGCCCCTCCACCAGGGCGCCGATCTCGTGGCCGAAAACCTGATCGATTTCGGCGCGGGTAGCCTCGGTATCCTCGATGGTGTCGTGCAGCAGGGCGGCCACGATGGTGGCGTCGTCGAGCTTGAGATCGGTGAGGATCGCCGCGACCTCGAGCGGGTGGGAGAAATAGGGGTCCCCGGAAGCGCGGGTTTGGGTGCCATGCGCCTTCATGGCGTAGACATAGGCGCGGTTCAGCAGATCTTCGTTGGTATCCGGGTTATAGGACCTGACGCGCTCGACCAGGTCGTATTGCCGCATCATGCCGGTTCGCGACGATTTCACCGGCTTCGGCGGCGGCAGGGCCGAGGTTGGCGCCACCGCAACCGATTCGGTCGCGGCCTGCATCTGCCGTGGGCTGCGGCGCCAATACGCCATCGAATGGTTGCCTCCGTGCCGGACCCGAACGCGCCCGCCTCACGATATAAACTAGTGTGTTCCTGGCCCGAGCATCACCCGTTCGGAGCGGTAAATGTTCGATTTCGGACTTGAAGGCCGCAGCATCAGGGCCGCGCCCGTTACCGAGCCATCGTAACCACGAAAATGTCAACAAAAGCAAAGGCCCGGACGAATGTCCGGGCCATTGGCAAACCAGGCGGATGCGGAAAAGCCCGAGGGCGTCGCCGCGACGGCCTATTCGTCCTCTTCCGGCTGTTCTTCCGGCGGCGCAAGGCCCTCGAGGCCCTTGAGCAGCTCTTCCTCGGTCATCCGCTCGACCGCGACTTCGGTATCGTCGGCATCGACGCTGGCCCCGGCCGACCCGATCAAGGGCACGGTATCGGGCTCCGGCTCGTCGACTTCGACGAATTTCTGCAGGGAATGCACCAGTTCTTCACGCAAATCCTCTGGCGAAATCGAGGAGTCGGCGATTTCGCGCAGGGAAACGACCGGATTCTTGTCGTTATCGCGATCTACCGTAAGTTGCGATCCCGAGGAGATCATGCGGGCGCGATGCGCTGCCAACAGGACCAGATCGAACCGATTGTCGACCTTATCAATGCAATCTTCTACGGTGACGCGCGCCATCGACTGTCGCTCCGTTAAATGGGACGAATGTGTTGATTATGCCGCGGTAATTATAGGTCCCGGCGGCTTTCCGCAAGACCAATTTGTGAATTGCCTTCTCGTTGGGCTCTGGTAACCCCTCCCCCGGGGCCACAATGGCCGGAGCGTCCGGACAGGGCAATTGCCGTCCAGGACAAGAAATCGCTTCATTGCCTCGTCAATAACGTAGCGGTCGTTTAACCTGTCCGCACCGCATTGCAGTGGTGCTGGTGATGGGTATATTCACCGAACTTTAGGCAGCATATGCTGGAAATGCGCGGCTTGGTTGCCGCCGCGCCAAAAACCTAACAACAACGTGAGAACCTTTGATGTCACCTGCTTCCTCCAAGATCGCGCTCTTTATCGATGGCGCCAATCTGTATGCTACCGCCAAGACGCTCGGCTTCGACATCGATTACAAGCGCCTTCTCAAGGAATTCCAGAGCCGTGGCACGCTGCTTCGGGCGTTCTATTACACCGCGATCATCGAGGATCAGGAATATTCCTCGATCCGCCCGTTGATCGACTGGCTCGATTACAACGGTTACACCGTCGTCACCAAGGCGACCAAGGAATTCATCGACGCCAGCGGCCGGCGCAAGGTCAAGGGCAACATGGATATCGAGCTCGCGGTAAATGCGATGGAGCTCGCCGAGCATGTCGACCAGATCGTGCTGTTCTCCGGCGACGGCGATTTCCGCTCGCTGGTCGAGGCGGTGCAACGCCGCGGCGTCCGCGTTACCGTGATTTCGACGATTTCGAGCCAGCCGCCCATGATCGCCGACGAACTGCGCCGCCAGGCCGACGTCTTCACCGATCTGGTGGAATTGCAATCCAAGCTCGGCCGCGATCCGTCCGAGCGTCCGGCTCCGCGCGAGCCGCGCCATCATGCGCCGCAATTCCTGCAGCGCGCGACCACGATGGCGCCGAGAGCCGATGACGACGAATTCGAGGATTGAGATCGATCCGCGGCGCGGCCGCAAGCCGCCCGCCCTCCCTGCCGCACCCGACCGCAATTGCCCGCTCTGTCCGAGGCTCGCGAGCTACCGCGACTCGTTGCGCGCGCGCGAGCCGGATTGGTTCAATTCGCCGGTGCCGTCGTTCGGCGATGCCGATGCCGCGCTGTTGATCGTCGGCCTCGCGCCCGGCGTGCAGGGCGCCAATCGTACCGGGCGTCCCTTCACCGGCGATTTCGCCGGCGACCTGCTTTACGCCACGCTGCTGGAATACGGTTTTGCCAGAGGCGTCTATCAGGCGAGGCCCGATGACGGACTGAAACTGGTCGACTGCCGGATCAGCAATGCCGTGCGCTGCGTGCCGCCGCAGAACAAGCCCTTGCCCGTCGAGATCAACACCTGCCGGCAGTTCCTGATCGCCACCATCGCGGCGATGCCGAAATTGCGGGCGATCGTCGCACTCGGCCGCGTCGCCCATGACTCGATGCTGAAAGTTCTCGCGCTTCGCGCCGCGGCGGCGCCGTTTGCGCACGGCGCGATCCATCAGGCCGGTGCGTTCAGGCTTTACGACAGCTATCATTGCTCGCGTTACAACACCAACACGCGGGTGTTGACGCCGGAGATGTTTCGCAGCGTGTTCGCGAAGGTGCGCGCGGATCTGAATTCGTAGGGTGGGCAAAAGGCGCTCTTGCGCCGGGCCCACCCTCTAACGAAATCGCTGTTTTTCGGGTCGGCGCGCTGCGCTTTGCCCACCCTGCGAATTCACGCCCGGTTCTGCTTCAGCCACTCCGCCACATCGGCGGCATTTCGATCGGGCGGAAACACCGGATAGAACACGTGGGTGATGCGCGCATCGTCGATGACGAGCGCCAGCCGCTTGATCAGGGTCTGTCCCGCCACTTCCATCGTGGGCAGGTTCAGGGCCTGCGTCAGCGCCAGTTCGGCGTCGGACAACACCGCAAACGGCAGATGCAGCCGTGAGGCCATCTCGGTCTGGTAGAGATTGCTCTGCGTCGACAGCCCGAATACGCGCTGGGCGCCGGCCGCTTTCAGCTCCGCGAACAGGTCGCGAAAGGAGCAGGCCTGCGGCGTGCAGCCGCGCGCGCCCGGGATCAGGTCCCAGTCGTCGACCAGGCTGATCTTGCCGGGCTCGCCGGTCCGGGGATAGGCGAATACCACGGTACGCCCCGGCAGCGCCGACAACGTCACCGAGGTATCGTCGGTCGCCATCAGGCTGAGCGGCGGGATCGTCATGCCCACCAGATGCGCCGCCGCACCATCGTCGGTCGGCGCCGGAATCTTGCTCCAGTCGACTTCGAGCAGGTTTTTCTGGTTCATTGTTCTTGCCTCGTCATCCGACACAGCCCGAACCTCATGGTGAGGAGGCGCGCTTGAAAGCCTGGTTTCATCCTTCGAGACGCGCGCAAATGCGCGCTCCTCAGGATGAGGACCGAACGCTATCCCCGCGCCCGCAGCAGGCGGCCCTTCTCCCTGCCCCAGTCGCGCTTCTTCTCGCTCTCGCGCTTGTCGTGCAGCTTCTTGCCCTTGGCCACGGCCAGCAACAGCTTGGCGCGGCCGCGCTCGTTGAAATAGAGTTTGAGCGGTATCAGCGTCATGCCGTCGCGATCGACCGCGCCCATCAGCTTGTTGATCTGCTTGCGGTGCAACAGCAGTTTGCGCGGCCGCTTCGGCTCGTGGTTGAAGCGATTGGCCTGCAGATATTCCGGTATGTTGGCGTTGATCAGCCAGATCTCGCCATCCTTGGTATCGGCATAGGATTCGGCGATAGTGGTCTTGCCGTTGCGTATCGACTTGACCTCGGTGCCGGTCAGCGCGATCCCCGCTTCCATCGTGTCCTCGATGGCATAGTTGAACCGGGCCTTGCGATTCTCGGCGACGACCTTGATCGCGCGCTCGTTCTTTTCGGCCATACTGAAAAATGCCTTGGAGTCTATCCCGGGATCCGGCTTTGACCGGCAGCGATAGCACCGGCGCCCGGCCGGCGCACGTCAAGACTTTTTGAGCAGATCGCGGATTTCGGTGAGCAGCTCTTCCTGGCGGGTCGGCTTCGGCGGTGCCGGCGCGGCTTCATCGCGCCGCTTCAGCTTGTTCATGAACCGGATGACCAGGAACAGCACGAAGGCGATGATGATGAAGTTCAGCGTCAGGGTCAGGAAATTGCCCCAGGCCAGCACCGCGCCCTGCTTCTTCGCGTCCGCCAGATTGGTCGCGGTGACCGCGTTCGACAGGCCGGTGAAATAGTTGGAAAAGTCGAGCCCTCCAGTGATCGCACCGATGATGGGCATGATGACGTCGCCGACCAGCGAGGTCACGATGCCGCCGAAGGCCGCACCGATGATGACGCCGACCGCGAGGTCGACCACATTGCCCTTCATTGCAAATTCGCGGAATTCCTTGAGCATCTGCAGCCCCTTCTGTTCGGCTTCGCGGACCGGGAGACTCATGACGGCAATGTCGGGGCTCAGTTGATCAGGCCCGCATGCACCATGGCGTCGCGGATGACCTTGCCGGTTGGCGGCGTCACCGTCATCAGCGGCAGCCGCACTTCTTCCTCCAGCCGCCCCAGCAGCTTGAGGCCATGCTTGGCTCCGGCGAGGCCCGGCTCCTTGAAGATGGCGTCATGCAACGGCGTCAGCCGGTCCTGGATCTTCAATCCGGTGGCATAATCGCCCTTCAGCACGGCGGTCATCAGGTCGGCGCACAGCTTCGGCGCTACATTGGCGACGACCGAGATGCAACCATGTCCGCCGGCGGCCATATAGGCCAGCGCTGTCATGTCCTCGCCGGAAAGCTGGATGAAATCCGGTCCCATGGCATGGCGCTGCTGCGACACGCGGGCCAGATTGGCGGTGGCATCCTTGACGCCGGCGATATTCTTCAGCTCGAACAGCCGGGTCATGGTCTCCACGGACATATCGACGACGGAGCGCGGCGGGATGTTGTAGATGATGATCGGGATGCCGATCGCGTCATTCACCGCCTTGAAGTGTTGATACATCCCTTCCTGGGTCGGCTTGTTGTAATACGGCGTCACCACCAGCACGGCATCGGCACCGGCCTTCTCGGCATGCACGGCCAGATCGACGGCCTCGCGCGTGGAGTTCGAGCCCGCTCCGGCGATTACCGGCACACGTCCCTTCGCCTCGTCGAGACATATCTCGACGACCCGGTGATGTTCGGCGTGGCTGAGGGTCGGACTTTCACCCGTGGTGCCCACCGGCACCAGGCCGTGCGACCCCTGCTCGATTTGCCAGCTCACCAGGCCGCGGAACGCGGCTTCATCGATCGCGCCGTTCTTGAAGGGCGTGACCAAGGCGGTGTAGGAGCCCCGAAAACTGGTCTTGGCTGCCATGGACTTCCTCCGAACGCTCGTTGCGGGCCGTTTTTTTGGCGGTAAGGGACAATTCATACCGGGTCTGCCGGACCTGGGAAAGGCCGGCTGGCCGCGATTTTGCCGCGGTCATGGCGCAGAGATCGGATTCGCCAGTGATTTTAGTGTTTTGTCCACATATTCGATCAGAATAGAGCTAGTGCATCAGCGATTGAATGATTCGCCGTTAGGAAAGCCGTGACCCGACCCGCCCGCGCAGCCGCATTGCGATCGACGGCATTGGCGACAAGCATGGCGCTTGTCGTGGGACTTTCTTTGGCATTTTCGGGTGTTGCGGTGGAGGCTGCGCCCAAGCCCAAGGTTCCGTTGCCGAAACCGCGGCCGATCGCGCGACATATGGTTGCCGCCACGCCGGCCAAAAATACCGCGCCGGCCGCGATCGCCGCGCCGGCCTCGACTTCAGCCTTCGCACCAGCCTCGACACCAGCCCTGGCGCCCGCGGTCCGCCAGCCGCCACGCAAGCCGGCGGTACCGGCCGCGATGGCCACGACGTCGTCGACCTCGCAAGCCGATATCGAGGCGCTGGAAAACGTCATCGAGCTGGTGCGCAAGCGCAAGCCCGCCGATGCGACGCAGGCGCAAGCCGGCATTTCGGATCCGGTCGCAAAGAAACTCGCGGAATGGATCATCCTGCGCAGCGAGGACAACAGCGTCTCGGTCGAGCGCTATCGCGCGTTCGTGGCGGCCAATCCGAGCTGGCCATCGCAGATCTTCCTGCGCCGGCGCATCGAGGCGGCGCTGTGGGACGACCGTCGCGACGACGCCACCATCTGGGCATGGTTTGAAAACGAATCGCCGCGTTCGGCCAAGGGCAAATTCTCGCTGGCGCGCGCGATGATCGCGCGCGGCGACCGCGCCAATGCCGAGCGCCTGGTGCGCAGCGCGTGGCGAACCGATTCGATCTCCGCGGACACCGAGAGCGCGGCGCTCGAGCTGTTCGGCGCATTGATCACACCCGGCGATCACAAGGCGCGGATGGATTTCCTGCTCTACGGCAAGGAGACCGAGGCCGCGCTGCGCGCCGCCAAACGGCTCGGCGCCAACCAGGTGGCATTGGCCAAGGCCCGCATCGCCGCCAACAATACCAAGGCCACCAACGCCAGGGCGCTGCTGAACGCCGTGCCCGCTGAGTTGCATGGCGACCCCGGCTACATCTTCAGTAAGATTCAACTGCTGCGGCGCGACGACAAATTCGCCGAGGCCGCGCAGCTGATGCTCGGCGCGCCGAAGGATCCCGGCCGGCTGCACAATCTGGACGAATGGTGGATCGAACGGCGGCTGCTGTCGCGGAAATTGCTCGACATCGGCGAAAACCGCACCGCCTACCTGATCGCCCGCGACGCCGCGCTGCCCCCCCGCGACATCTACCAGACCGAGCAGCAATTCACCGCGGGCTGGATTGCGCTGCGTTTCCTCAACGATCCCGCAACCGCCGCACAGCATTTCGCGCGCATCGGCGTCGGCAGCGTCAACCCGACCGCGCTGGCGCGCGCCGGTTACTGGCAGGGGCGCGCCGCCGAAGCCGCCGGCCGCGCCCAGGAAGCGCGCGCGGCCTATACGCGGGCGGCCGAGCAATCGACCAGCTATTACGGCCAGCTGGCGCGCGCCAAACTCGGACTGCCGCAGATCGAACTGAACGGCGCCCCCGGCGGCAAGTCGCGGGGAATCGAGCGGCTGGAAGTCGTCCGCGCGGTGCAGCTGCTCTATCAGATCGACGAGCCCGAGATGGCGATCCCGATTCTCGCCGACCTCGGCGAAAACGGCGATCCGGATGCGCTGGTGGGGCTCGGCGAACTGGCGTCGCGCCAGGGCGACGCGCGCGGGATGCTGCTGCTCGGCAAGGCTGCCCTCAACCGCGGGCTGCCGTTCGAATACTACGCCTATCCGGTGGTTGGCATTCCGCCGTTCAAATCGATCGGCCCCGAGGTCGAACGCAGCATCGTCTACGCCATCGCCCGCCAGGAGAGCGCCTTCAATCCAAGGGTGGTCTCGCCGGCGCAGGCCTACGGGCTGATGCAGGTGACGCCGGATGCGGCGCGCTATGTCTGCAAACGGCACGGCGCGACGTACGACCTCGCCCGGCTGAAAAACGATTCGGTCTACAACGCCACCCTGGGCGCCGCCGAACTTGGCGGGCTGATCGAGGATTATCGCGGTTCTTACATCCTGACCTTCGCAGGCTACAATGCCGGCCGCGGCAGCGTCAGGAAATGGATCGAGCGCTACGGCGATCCGCGCGACCCCAAGGTGGACGCGGTCGACTGGGTCGAGAAGATCCCGTTCTCGGAGACCCGCAACTACGTGCAGCGGATCATGGAGAATCTGCAGGTATATCGCGCCCGTTTCGGCGGCGGGACGCGGCTGCAGATCGAGGCCGATCTGCGCCGCGGCGCCAGCATCGAATAGCCCGCGGGCTGATCTCAAGGCTCTTGCGTCGATTGCCGGCCCTAAGACGAGAGGGCTCCGGGCAGAGCCGGCGCGCCCCCGCCGCCAACAAAAAGCGTGAAAACAACCCCATGCACAGAATGCCTGGGATAGCGGTCCGCATCCCGGCACCAGATCTGGTATGACGCGATGCGGCTGTGGCCGTCGGAATCAAGAAAAACCCCCGGCAGTTTCCTGCCGGGGGTTCTTTAGAGAAGTGTCAGACGATCGGGATCAGAAGTTACGCTGAGCGCGAACGTTCAGGAACACAGTGCTCTGGTCCTTGAACTCGTAGAGAGCGGTCGGCTTCGGAGCAGTCGCGGTGAACACCGAGCTACCCGACATCTTCTGGTCGAGGAAGAAGGCGCCGACTTCTGCCGAGAACGTCAGGTTCTTGACGGGAGTCCAGCGGGTGACCATGCCAACCTGGGCAATGTTGAAGTCCGGGTTGCAGCTGTAGGTGCCGGCAGCGCCGGCAACTGCGACCTGGCCCGGGTGGGTTGCCGCGAAGCCCAGGCAGTAGGCTCCCTTGGCAGAGCTGAACACGCCGTTGACCGCGTCGGTGTTGTTACCGTCGTAACGGACCGCAGCGTAAGCACCCCAAAGGCTGGTCGACCAGTAGGGATCCCAGTTGTGGTTGAACGCACCGCGAACACCCCAAGCCTTGGTCAGGATGATACCATTGGTACCGCCCGCGCCGGGAAGGTAAACGCCATCGGTGGTGTTACCGAAGCCAACGCTGTTGTAGCCCAAGCCGCTGTCGCCGAACATGGCGAAGCTCGGCGAACCGCCGGAGGTCGAGATGACGTCCTTGGTGTTGCCCTGAGAGTACACTGCGCTGATCTTGATGTCATCGCCGGCACCGGTCGGGATGTTCTTGATCTGCAAGGCACCCTGAACCGAGAAGCCCCACTTGCTGTCGGGATGACCGCTGATTTCCGACAGGTTGGTCGGAACGCCACCGGCGCCCAGCGTGTTGTAGGAAGCGTTCACGAGGTGAGCGCCGGCCGACAACTGGAACAGACCCCAAGCCTGATCGACGCGGATGTTACCGACGATGTCGGGAGCCACGATGCCGCCGTAGGCATTGGTGCCGTTGCCGTTGACGTTGACGCCGAGGGCCAGGTTCTGAACCGAGGTGCGGTGGAACACGGTCGGATCGTCGAGGCCGATGGTGGCCGACACACCGTTGCCGAACTGGGCGGTGTACTGGATGTTGTTGACACCGGTGACGGTGTCATGGCCGCCCATCAGGAACGAGTTGTTGTTGCCCGGATAGCCATGCCACGGAGCCGCGAAGGCCGAGGCCGACTTACCGAAGGTGAAACCAGCGAACTGGATGAACACAAATTCAACCGCGACGTAGCCGCCGCCTGCCGTGGAGAGCAGGCCGCTGTTCAGGCCAGTGGTCTGGGCGCCAACCGGGAGAGCCGGGTTGGTGCTGCCGAAGTTCTGGAACTGGAAGTCGCCCTGGCCGAAGGTGCGGACAACGCCGTATTCGGTGGCGGTGCGGGTATCAACCGTCAGCGCCATACGCGAACGGGAGTTGAACTGATCGCGGAAGCGATTGCCCTGGCCGGCGTCGCCCGAATAGAAGGGCTGACCGTAGACGCCACCGTTGAACGTGGTGTCGACGCGCAGATAACCACCCAGCTTGATGCAGGTGTCGGTGCCCGGAATGTAGAAGAAACCGGCACCATACAGGGAGCAGATCCTCACGTACTCGACCGCTTTGGCCTTGACGGGAAGATCAGCTGCCTGTGCTCCGCTCATGGCGATGAGACCCGCCGCTGAGCCGAGGATAAGGCTCTTAACCATCTTCATGTTAACCTCCAAGTTGCTCTGTAGGGAAGGTTCCGGATCCGCTGGGTGAAACACCCTAAGGTTGGTTCCCTTGTCCCTTAAAACCCGCTTAGTCGCTTCGCGCCTTCGGACACTCCCGCTCAACGCGAGGGACTTAAGCGAACCACCTAACGGGACGACCTCGGGATGCCCCCCTCCGTCGCAAGATGACAATTACCGAACACTCCTGCACACGCAACAAAGGAACGCTCCAGAACGGCACGGGGCAGGCTGTTTTCGGATGGGTGTTGCACAAATAACACGCAACCGTGATCAAGCTTTCGCTGCAAACCATTGTTCTAAAATGTTTTTTTAGATTAGTTCCAGTTGCCCAGCTGACAACCCCGGAAGGGGCCTGCGGCCGGCCTTTCCCTCACATCGCGCCGAATCCTGACGAATCGAGCAGACTGGGACGGCTGATTCCGTCCGAAACGGCACCGCGTCATGCCAATCCGCCGGATTCTGTCATCTCGCTGATGGATTTGCCGCGTACAGCATTACACCGGCTGTGGCGCGCCAGACACCCCGCGCAAGTCCGTTCCTTGCCGATCGGCAACATCAGGTTCCGCAGGAATCACAGAACCCCTTATTTTCCGGGGTCGAAATGCATTTTCGATCTGGTGGGGAGTTGTCGAGGAACAGCTGCGAATGGAACCACGGAACCACTGGCTTCGTTCGGCGGACAGACCGCGAGGCAAAAGCAGGAGAATCCACCACGCCTTCGCAAAGGCCTCGGCCAGGACATCTGAATGATTGATGGCGGAGACTTCAGGAGTGGCGGAGAGGAAGGGATTCGAACCCTTGATACAACTTTCGCCGTATGGCGCTTTAGCAAAGCGCTGCCTTCAGCCACTCGGCCACCTCTCCGGTGCCGGTCTTATGCCTTGAATCCACCGGCAGGGTCAAACCGGAAGGTGGTTGCCATCCGTGTCCCCGGGTCGCACCACCCATCTCAAGACAAGCCGTAAAGCCGCATCGAGAGTTCGTATCCCTCAAGCTCCGCCAGCCAGTTCGCATTCTCGCGCGGCAAGCCACGCCATAGCTGCGAAGCAGCGACGGCGGGAGTTTTTTCCTTCCCTCGCCGCCGGCATCAAATATAGATCACTGATCCTGTCGGCGGCCATGGAGCAGGACGTGACTTCCAGTAAAGACAACCTGATGACGCTGACGTTCCGCTGTCCGGCGGAACTCGAAGGCGTGCTGCCGCCACCGGTGCCGGCGGCTTCGGCCCTTCCCCCCTGGCTCAAGGCGATGCCGGTGCAGGCGTTCAACGCCATCAACGGTCGCGACGAGAACACCGTCAAGCGCTGTCCGCCGTTCGTCGACGCCATGACGTGCGGCTTCCTGATTCCGCTGATGTGCGACCTCAGGGTCGAGAACGGCGAATTTACCTGGGACAATGAAATCCCCCCGGGCGGAGCGGTCAGTTTCGCGCGCTCGCCGATCGGATTCCATGACGGCAGCCAGGTCAGCGGCTCGCCGCTGTTCGAGGACGACCGCTTCCTGATCAAGTTTCATAATCTGTGGACCATCGAGGCGCCGGAGGGCTACGCGGTGCTGTTCACGCATCCCGCCAACCGTTTCGATCTGCCGTTCACCACGCTGACCGGACTCGTCGATTGCGACCGCTACCACGACAACTGGATTCATTTTCCGGCGCACTGGCACGACGCCGGCTTCAGCGGCGTGCTGCCGAAGGGCACGCCGGTCGCGCAATGCGTGCCGGTGAAGCGGGAAAACTGGGTGGCGCGCACCATGCCGTTCACCCCGGAAGAGAGCCAGCGGGCGCACGACCTCACCACGGCGATCGATCGCGAGCCCGGCCTCTACCGGCGGCAGTTCCGCGCCTGAGCCTCAGCCGCGCAGGAATTTCGCGGCGGCGCTCGGCCGCAGGAAGAAGCGGCCGCGCGAGGCGACCGCCAGCGACATGATTGCGCGGCCGTACAGTTCCGGTCTTTCCTGTGCCGCCATCCGGATGCTGGCTTCGCCGGCGTCGCGCTGCCCCATTTCCAGCAGGCATCTGCCCAACTCCGCCCGCGCGATGGCATCGTCGGGCCGCAGCGCTACCACGCGCCGGAAGATGTCGGCCGCGGATGCGTATTCGCCATCCAGCAACATGACCTGGGCGAGCGCGCTCAGCAGGTCGGGCCGGTCCGGCGCCAGCCTGAGAGCCCGCAGCAACAGTTCGCGCGCCGTTGTCCGGTCGTTGCGCTTGAGATGAAGCGCGGCAAGTTCCCGTTGCATGTCGACGGCGTCGGGTGCGAAGGCCAGGCCGCTTTCGAGCGCCGCCATCGCCTCCTCGAACCGTCCCGCCCTTGCCAGCTGAATGCCATGCTCGAGAAATGCCGGCGGATAGGGCGGCCGCCTCGCAGCGGCCCGGCGCAAGTGCTCGAGCGCCTCGTCGAGACGCCCGGCAAGGGCCAGCGCCGCGCCCAGCAAGGTCTCGACAGCAGCATCCTCGCCGCGCCGTGCGGCCTTCTGCAGCGGCGCGATCGCTTCGGCGCCGCGGTTCTGCATCAGCAGCGCCTGACCGAGCAGTTGCGCCGCGCCGACATGGCCGCGATTGGCCTTCAATACCTCGCTCGCGATACGCTCTGCCTCGCCGGGACGCTGCATCCGCAACGCAAGGCTGGCGCGTTCGAGCGCCTGATCGCTGGCGTTCGGTCGTCCGGAACCGGCGGGAAATGGCGGGCGCTTCGACATCGGCCCGAACGATAACCCAAAAGCCGGATTACGCCAGCGGCGGAGGAAGGACCGCGCGGCGGCTAGAGCGCGATGAGATCAGGTTAAACTGGAGCAGCATCGTCACCTCTCCCTTGGGGAGAGGTAAGCCGCATCCGCGTCGACCTTGTTGCGGGCTTGCCTCGGATTTCGCAAGGGTTTCATCCGGACTACGCGGACCTCACTGTCCGCGCCGCTTTAGCCGCCTCCGTTCGCAGGTGGTCCCGGTGAAAGCTTCGCCGGGCTGACGCCGGCGGATGCCGATGTGCTCCCGCTCGTCGCGCTGGTGGAGCGACGCGTGCGGCTTCGCGCTCGCGACGGGCGATAATATCGGCAACCCAGCGATCGACGAGGCGGTTCAGCAGGGTTCCCAATTCCGGCAATATCGATGTGTCCGTCGACAATGGCTGGATCCTGACGCGAATGGCGGTCATGACAATTTCCTGGAAGTTACAACTCAGTCGCTTGGGCAATCCGCCGTCGTCACCAATAAGCCGCCCTGCGGGATCCTGAAGGGGTCTGCTGGTTTGCATCGGCCAGGCGAACTCCGGTATCTATCTTGTAAAACACGACCCCGTGCGAAACGAGAATTCCGACAATGGCGCCTATCAGCAAGATTCGTTTCAACACGACTCGATCCTCTTGAATGGAAGAGCCACAGATAGTTTCCAATACGTGCATCGTCATCCTCCGTTCGGACGAAACCCGATTACAATATTTTGATTCACGAAAGCGCGAGCACGACCGCGGTCGCCTTCAAGAGGCGTGTCAGCTCGCCAGCGGCGTGGCGAATCCCGCCACCAGCTTGACCAGGTCGGCCTGACGGCCGACGCCGGTCTTTTCAAACAAGCGGGCGAGATGAGTCTTGACGGTAGTCGCGGCGACGCCGAGCGACGCCGCGACCTCAGGAACGCCGCCGACATGGACGATGGCAAGCAGCACGCGCAGCTCGGTCGGCGTCAACTTGTAAATCTCGCCAATGATCGCGGAGGACGGGCAGGCCTCGATAGCCGCTTTGCGAACGAACAAGGCGGCGACCGCATTGTAGGCCCGGCCGGCGTCGCGGCGTGCGCCCGAGGTCAGCGGGAGCACATGTGCGACGTGGCGTTCGCCATGGCGGTCGGTCAGCGGCAGCGCAATGCCCTTGATGCCGAGCGCCGAATCGCCGGCGCCGGCTGCAACGAGCAACTCACGCAAGGCCGCGTTGACAGGCGCATCACCGGCAAGCCGTCCGCAGGACGTTCTGCGCAGAAAGTCGGCGGCGGCGAGTATGGTGTTGCCGGCGGTATTGGAGTGGACGATGCGGCCGTCGGCGTCGACGAGGATCATGCCGGCGCTCAGCCCGTCGAGAATACCCGTCAGGCATGTCGCCTCGGCTTCCTTGCGATGGATGGTTCTGCCGATCAACACTGCGCGGCGGACGTGGGGAACGACCAGCGCCATGCGGCGGCGCATGTCGGCGTCGACGAGGCCGCTGCCCTCACGCCGTGCGACACTGAGAACTGTACAGCTGTTTGCCGATTTTTCGATAACCGCGCTGGCAATGTCGATCCAGCCGTGCGGCCGGGCCCATTCCCGATAAAACCGGCCGCGGCGAAATTCCTCATAAGACATGAGGTCCGTGGTGCTTACGATCTGCTCGACTCCGACCGACAGCGGGTCCGCCGCGGAGACGAGCTTCGGATAGCTCTCGGAATAGGCCCGCAGGCTCTCGGGGTCATGGCCGATGTAGCAATACAAAAGGTCGGCGTTTTCCAGGGTGTTGCCCAACGAATCGCCCACGGCATGCTTCGAGAGCAGGCCTCCCGAATGGCCGCCGGCGAAGTCTGCAATCCTGTCGAGAACCGCGATTCGGTGGTCGGGATCGAGCACGGCGTCGTAAATATTGCCGATCAAAACTGAAAATTGTTCGCTATCATCCATCACAATCAGTCCCGGTATAAATGGTATCGAAAGAAACAGCAGTGGTGTCCCACCGCATACATTCCGATACAGCGGCATTTCCATGACGGCGCAAGCCGGGGACATCATTGCGTGGCGCGAAACGGCTAGCTGACGCTAAAGGATTTTCACCTATTGCTTTTTGGAATCGACTCGCCCGGACGGGGACGCAGCCTCCTCTCATCGGAGGACTCTGCGTCAAGGCGAGAATTCACGATCGCCGTGCTGGCCGCTGGAGCCAGCCAACGAGCCAGTCTTGCCGGCAGCGCCATCCCTAGAGCGGCAGGCCCACACTGTGCAGCGCGTCGAATACCCGGTCGCAATAGGATTGCGGCAGCGGTGGCAGGCCACGCTGCACTTCCGAAACGGTCAGGTCGGGATAGTGCTCTCGCAACGCGGTCACGCTGCGGCGGGCCTCGGTCTCCGCTCCCACCAGAACGTAGGCGGGGCACATGGTGCGGTGGATCCAGGTCGCTGACGGATGTTCGGCCAGCGCGCGTTGCTGCCAATGGGCCGCCTCGGCATAACGGCCCGACTCGAAATGCGCGCAGCCGATGCCGACCATGCTGTTGAACGCGAGGCTGTCATCCGGTGCGAGGTCGAGCGCGATCTTGAGCCGCTCGATGCCTGAGTCCGCCTCGTTGTTGTAGACGTCGAGCCATCCGCTGCGGCTCCACGCCCAGGCCGAGCCGCCATCGATCGAGAGAGCCTTGCGGATCATCACTTCCGCTGCTTCGAGGTCGTGCAGGAAGGTGAAGGTGTTGCCGAGAATGGCAAGCACGGTCGCGTCTCCGCCAAGAGTCTGCGCCTTGCGCGCCAATTCAGCGCTCTTGGCGCGGTCCTCGTTCGGAGTCGAGGCGAAATGGTAGACCACGCGCTGGCCATACGCCCACGCCGCCAGTGCGGTCGCCAGTGCATTGTCGGGATCGCGCTCCATCGCGCGTTCCAGCAGGTCAAGCGCGTGCGCATTGCCCTCGGCATTGAGCGACAGCACCCAGGGCATCGCCCGCAACGCCATGTCGTGCGGGCTCAGCTCGGCCTGCGGCTTGCGGCTGGCGCGGTCGATTTCCGCGAGCCGCAGGCACGGCTGCATCGCCGCGATGATCTTGGTGGCCAGATGCTCGTCGAGAGCGGCGTCATGACCAGGCGCACCGTCGGATCGATAGGCGGTCAGATGACGGCCGGTTTCGGCATCCATCAGCCGGAAAGTCAGGCGCGATTGCCGGTCCGTTCCGCTGATAGCGCCGATCAAATGGTAGCGTGCCGCGCCCGGTTGCCGGACCACGGCGGCGCCGGCCCGCGCGAGTGCGATAGCAAGCTCATCGGCGATGCTTTCCGCGATATCGCGATTTTCCGGGCCGGTGTCGATCGGGCCCAGGGCGATGGTGGGCCGATCGCGGGTAGGGATCGTAAACGACGGCATCGACCTTAGCGCATCGGCAAAGACATCCTGACGCTTCACCGTCTGCGAGGGCGTTTCTCCGAAACGGCGACGATATTCGACGGAAAACCGCCCGGAATGTGGGAAGCCGCAGCGCTGAGCGACATCCATCACTTTTGCATCGGGAACGCCCTGGAGCAGTTCGCGGCGCGCTGTCTCGAACCGGATGTCACGCAGGGCCGCTTGCGGCGTCTTGCCGAGAAATTCCCGGAATTGCCGCTGCAGCGTGCGGCTGGACAGGCCCGCGGCCTCGGCCAGTTCGCTCACGCTCCAGTCGCGCCCGACATTCGCGCGCATCGCATCGAGCGCGCGGCGGACGCCGCGCGGCAGCAGCGGCGTGCTCGAAGCCCGGTTGGGACATGCAGTCATGGAAGACTCTCCGGCGATATGACGTTGAACAACCGTTTCGCTGAAAAAGTTCATGATCGGGATAGCTCTGTCGCGAACTGGATAGAAAACGGCTGACCTCTCAGTCTAGGTCTTCGGAACGGGGAATAGGTTCAATCAGGAGCAATTTCTTGAGATAAGGAGCATTTTAATGACAGGTCTCTTGGCGGTTTCCTATGGCATATGCGCCTATGCCGTGTTTTTCGTCACCATCCTTTATGCCATCGGTTTCGTCGGCAACTGGGTGGTTCCGAAGTCGATCGATTCGGGCATTGCCGGCCCATTGATCGAAAGCGCGATTATCAACACCATGCTGCTGGTGCTGTTCGCCGTTCAACACAGCGTGATGGCGCGCCAGGGTTTCAAGCGATGGTGGACGCGCTTCGTGCCGCCCTCGATCGAGCGCAGCACGTATGTGCTGATCTCCAGTCTCGTGCTGTTGCTGCTTTACTGGCAATGGCGGCCGATGCCCGCGCCGGTCTGGACGGTCGACAGCCCATTCATTGCAGTCGCGCTGCAGGCCGTTTCCTTGCTGGGCTGGGCGATGCTGTTTGCGAGCACCTTCATGCTCAGCCATTTCGAGCTGTTCGGCCTCAGCCAGGTGTTCGCTCGGCCGTTCGGCCGGGATCTGCCGGCGGCGAAATTCCACACGCCGCTGCTCTACCGGGTGGTGCGCCATCCGCTCTATCTGAGCTTCCTGCTCGCCTTCTGGGCGACACCGACGATGACCGCAGGCCACCTGCTGTTCGCGCTGGCGACCACCGGCTACATCCTGATCGCCATACAGCTTGAAGAGCGCGATCTGATCGGAGCGTTTGGCGACGAGTACCGCCGCTACCGGGAGCGCGTTTCGATGCTGATTCCGCTGCCCGGCGGCCGCAAGTCCGACGACCGGCCGATTGCGGGGTCGCGACCCGCTGAACGGTAAATCATCCGGGCCCGCCGGTCGCGGCGGGCCCATCCTCTCTCGCATCAACACCACCAACGAACCCAAACGGAGAACAATCATGGTTGCATCTACCGCCGTTCAGAGCGCCCAGCCCAGCCCGGTCGATCTGTCAGCCCTCAAGACCCGCCAGCAAGGCGCGTGGTCATCCGGCGATTACGCCGTGGTCGGCACCACGCTTCAGATCGTCGGCGAGGAGCTGTGCGAAGCCCTCGATATCCGCGCCGGGCAGAAAGTGCTCGACATCGCCGCCGGTAACGGCAATGCCACGCTCGCCGCGGCCCGCCGCTGGTGCGACGTCGTATCCACCGATTACGTGCCGAGCCTGCTCGAGCGCGGCCGGCTGCGCGCCGCGGCGGACGGCCTGTCGATCGATTTCAGGGAGGCGGATGCCGAAGCGCTGCCCTTTGCCGACGGAAGTTTCGACGTCGTTGTCTCGACTTTTGGCGTCATGTTCACGCCGGACCAGGACCGGGCTGCGGCGGAAATGCTGCGGGTATGCCGGAGCGGCGGCAAGATCGGTCTCGCCAACTGGACGCCGGAAGGCTTCATCGGGCAGCTCTTCAAGACGCTCGGCAAGTATCTGCCGCCGCCGGCCGGTGCGAGGTCGCCCGCATTGTGGGGCACCCGGCCACGCATCACGGAAATGTTCGGGCCTTCGGCGCTCGTGATCAATGCCGTGCCGCGGAACTTCATGTTCCGTTACCGGTCGCCGGAGCACTTCCTGGAAATCTTCAGGAACTACTACGGTCCGATGCTCAAGGCTTTCGCCGCGCTCGACACCGCCAACCAGAGTGGACTGCGAGAAGACCTGCTGGCGTTGATCGGACGGATGAATCGCGCCGAAGACGGCACGATGATCGTTCCCAGTGAATACCTCGAAATCGTGATCACCCGGCGCTGATCGGTTCTGTGGTGCCGGCCGTCGTACCGATCCATAGTTGGTACGGCGGCCGTGTGTTTATCCGATGAGAATTTTGTTTGAAGTATTTTGCCCGATTTTGAGGAACGCATACCATGATCGAACACGCAGGCGGATGCATCGATTACGACGAAGCCGGAACCGGCCCGACCGTTGTGTTGGTGCCGGGCTCATGCAGCACCGGCGCCGCATGGCGGCCGGTGATGGCGCAGTGGAAGGACAGGTTTCGCGTCGTCACGACCAGTCTGCTTGGTTATGGCGGCACGCAGGAACGCCGCAGCGTTGCCGACACCGATATTGCTCACGAAGCCGAGGCGCTCGAAGCGGTGATCCGTTGCGCAGGCTGCCCGGTGCACCTGGTGGGACACTCGTTTGGCGGCCTGTCCGCGGTCGCCGTCGCGTTGCGCGGGCGCGTGCCGTTGCAGAGCCTGACCATTGCCGAAGCGCCCGCGCCGGAAATCTTGCGGCACGTGGGCGAGTACCGCCACTATCTGGCATTCCGAACCATGTCGGACGCCTATACCGGCGCCTATCAGGCCGGTGACAACGCCGCGATCGAAAAGATGATCGATTTCTATGGCGGCGCAGGTACTTTCGCCGCTTGGCCGCAACGCGTTCGCGATTACGCATCGCAAACCACGCCCGTGAATCTGCTGGACTGGGCCAGCGCCTATGACTTTGATCTGACGCCCGACCTGCTCACGACGATCGGGACTCCGACGCTGGTGTTGTGGGGCGAGGACAGCCATCCTGCCGTCCGACGTGCCAACCAGTTGCTCGGCCAATTCATACCGAACGCAGCCACGGCCGCGATTGCCGGCGCCGCGCACTTCATGATTGCGACGCATGCCGGCGAGGTGGCGGGCAGGATCGCGCAACACGTCGTGCGCGTGGAAGACGCCACGGCTGCGCCTGCGCTGGCCTAGAAAAATCACTCAATACCTGCAATCGCAAATCGAGGAGATCCGAAGTTTAGGATCCTCTCGAATTGCAGGTTGCCTGCCTCGCCGCCGGATATGACGATCGCTATTCCGCCATCGCCTCGCCCGAGCCACCGAATTCCTTCGGGAAATCCTTCAGCTTCGGCAGGCCGTCGCGGATGGGCAGCACGGATTCGGCGTAATTGACGTGAACGCCGGGGGTGAAGGCGAGCGTCGGGATCGTCGCCGCGAACACATCGACGAGGCCGAGCGGCGGATGATTGTTCATCAGATGGCCGCCGCACCTCGCGCAGTACTGGCGCTGGCTGAGGGGGGTCTTCTGGAACATCGCCACATGCTCTGCGCCCTGGGTGATCCGCACGGCCGCCGGCTTCCACAGGCTGAACGCGTTGACGGGCCCGCCCGACCACGACTGGCAGGAACGGCAGTGGCAATAGCCCATGGCCTCCGGCTCACCTGTGACCTCCAGTTTGACCGCGCCGCAAAAGCAGCTTCCAACATGAGCCATGGCTCTTCCTTTCGCGTTGGTTTCGCATTCCTGTGCTGGAATGGCTGCTTCCATGCTAACAGGGCGTTTGCCGCGTGCATCCGTCGATTGAACGATGAATCGGTCCATCGCGGAGATTTTACTGCTTCGCCGCTCCTGCGATATGCCGGCCCGCGATATAGCCGAAGGTCAGTGCGGGCCCAAGCGTGATGCCGGCGCCGGGGTAGTTCCCGCCCATGATGCTCGCCATGTCGT
>NZ_JAUYQU010000008.1 GCF_030697065.1 Bradyrhizobium sp. | reverse complement strand
GATGCGAAATCGTGCGGTCCTGACACCTCGGTGCTGGTGTCAAGCTTGCGGTAAGACCCGCAAGTGACGGTGGCAAGACAGCCGATCGCCGGGGAGACCACGTATAAGCCTAAACCATCGCGCGGGGAGTGCCGGGTGATTCCGGTGTGACCTGACAACGCGTGTGCATCTACCACTACCCCATAGCACACGTGGCTATCGGGCGCATCGGGCGCCCGGCATTCCCCGCGCCCTCTGGTTGAAGAGGGCGACGAAATAAAGACAAATCTCGGGCGGATCACGCTGCGAGATCCAAACGCATGTCCGGAATCCATCATCGGTATTTCGAAGGCGAACCGGTGCCTCGCGATGACGACTGTGAACACGTCCCGTTCTCAAAATACCTTGCTCAGAAACCTCGATCCCTTCAGCCCGTACCGCCAAGGCAGTTCGACGGCTTTTGTGATGCCGATCCGTACTCCCGCAACGATCTCCGGCTTTTTTATCCGCGCAAGCAGCGCGATCGGCGGCGCGTCGAGCGCGAGCCCGTTATGCGCGTCGGTAATCGCCAGCGCCTCGGTCAGCTTGCCGGGGCCCGAACACAGCGTCCGCTCGTCGTGCAGGCCGCGGCGCCGGCGCATCGCGGCGATGCCGTGCGTCGGTTCGAGTGCGCGGATCAGCACCGCGCTGGCCGAACCTTCCTTCTCGCAGACGAAGTTGACGCACCAGTGGATGCCATAGGAACGATAGACATAGGCAAAGCCGGGTGGGCCGAACATCACGAGGTTGCGTGGCGTCGGACCGCGGAAGGAGTGCGCCGCCGGATCGGTGTGATGATAGGCCTCGACCTCGACGATGATGCCGCCGACGCCGTCGACCAGCAGGGTGGCGCCGATCAGGCCGGGCGCCACCTCGTGCACGCTGCGCCCAAAGAACGCGCGCTTCAGCGGCCGGCCCGGATTGGCGGCGGCTGGGACGGGCGGAATTCGGCTTCGAGCCATTCAAACCGGGGTTGGGGAGGGCGGAATGCGTCGGACAAGGCAATATGCTAAAGCATGGCTGCCAACAAGGCGGGCGGTTGCGATTCCCCTTCAAGCGGATTAGCTAAGCCTCGAAGGGATATCAGCATTCCATGGTCGTCGTCGTCGATACTATCTCCGCCACGCCGCTGCGCCCCCGCCACCCCGAAAAGGTGAACCGGCCGGATGCGCTGTCGCCGCCGAAGCCGGACTGGATCAGGGTGCGCGCGCCCAGTACCCGCGGCTATGCCGACACCCGCGCCATCGTCAAGGAAAACGGCCTGGTCACCGTCTGCGAGGAGGCGGGCTGCCCGAATATCGGCGAATGCTGGGACAAGAAGCACGCCACCTTCATGATCATGGGCGACACCTGCACCCGTGCCTGCGCCTTCTGCAACGTCAAGACCGGCATGCCCACCGCGCTCGATGCGGCCGAGCCGGACCATGTCGCGGAGGCCACCTTCAAGCTCGGGCTCGCCCATATCGTGGTGACCTCGGTCGACCGCGACGATCTCGCCGATGGCGGCGCCGAACATTTTGCACGGACCATTCGCGCCATCCGCGCGCGCTGCCCGTCGACCACGATCGAAATCCTGACGCCGGATTTCCTGCGCAAGGAAGGCGCGCTGGAAATTGTCGCCGAGGCAAAGCCCGACGTCTTCAACCACAATCTGGAAACGGTACCCTCGCGCTATCTCACGGTGCGCCCCGGCGCGCGCTATTTCCACTCGATCCGGCTGCTGCAGCGGGTCAAGGAGATCGATCCCGCCATCTTCACCAAGTCCGGCATCATGGTCGGGCTCGGCGAGGAGCGCCACGAGGTGCTGCAGGTAATGGACGATCTGCGCTCGGCGGACGTCGATTTTCTCACCATCGGCCAGTATCTGCAGCCGACCCGCAAGCATCACGCCGTGATGCGCTACGTCACCCCGGATGAATTCGCCGGCTACGAGAAAGTGGCTTATACCAAGGGTTTCCTGATGGTGTCGGCGAGCCCGCTGACCCGCTCGTCGCATCACGCCGGCGACGATTTCGCGAAGCTGCGGGCGGCGCGCGCGGCGCGAGCCGGCTGAGTCTTCCGATGCCGAAATTCTCCAGCAAGCGCCGGGTCCTTCACAGCGCCGGGCAGATGTTCGATCTCGTCGCCGATGTCGAACGCTATCCCGAATTCGTGCCCTTGTGCCAGGCGCTCAGGATCAGGCAGCGCACGCCCGGACCCGACGGCACCGAAATCGTGATCGCCGACATGACGGTTTCTTTCAAGCTGGTGCGCGAGGCGTTTACCAGCCGGGTGACGCTCGACCGTCCCAACATGAAGATCATGGTGGAATATCTGAAGGGGCCGTTCAGCAACCTGGAGAACCGCTGGAGCTTCGAGCCGCGATCCGAGACCGCCTGCGACGTCGGATTCTTCCTGTCCTATGAATTCAGGAGCCGGATGCTGGCGATGCTGATGGGCACCATGTTCGACACCGCGTTCCAGAGGTTTGCGGCCGCGTTCGAAAAGCGGGCGGATGCGATCTACGGGAAGCCGGCGGCAACCAACTCGCCGTCGTCCCCGGGATGAAACGCAACGTTCACCCGTGAGAGCCTCGGCGCCACAGGATGAAGCATAACGATGTTCACGCCCGCGGCGGTCGCCGCCGCTTCACCGCGCTGCGGCGTGGCGTGCGGGCGACGCGGGGACGTAGCCGGCTCATGGTCTGGCGCCGTGGTTTTGCCGGCGTCTGAGGGCCGCGCGCGATCTCGGTCAGCATGCGCAGTGCCTCCACCACCGAGCGCAGGCGCACCGCGCTGCGGCCGATCGCGCCGAACCGGCATTCGCGGTGCAGGATGCGGCCGTCGCGCGCGGCGACGGCGAGATGGACCAGGCCTACCGGCTTGCCCGGGGTGGCGCCGCCGGGGCCGGCAATGCCGGTGATGGAGACGGCGAGGTCGACGCCGGCTTTCTCCAGCGCGCCGATCGCCATCGCGGTCGCGGTCTCCTTGCTGACCGCGCCGAAGGTCGCAAGCGTCGTGTTCCTGACGCCGAGCATCGCGCGCTTTGCGTCGTTCGAGTAGGTGACAAAACCGCGGTCGATGACGTCGGAGGAACCGGGAATGTCGGTCAGCGCGGCGGCGACCATGCCGCCGGTGCAGGATTCAGCGGTGGCAATGGTGAGCTTGCGCATCCGGCACAGGTCGAGCAGCGAGCGGGAGAGGGCGCGGGCGTCGCTGCCGCTCATGCTACTCGCTCCAGCCTTTGGAATCCCAAGGCAGGCGGATGGTGGCGCTGGCGGTGGCGGCGATGCCTTCCTCGCGACCCGTAAATCCGAGCCGCTCGCTGGTGGTGGCCTTGACGGCGACCCGCGAGACGTCGAGCCCGGTGATGCCGGCGATCCGCGCCCGCATGGCGTCGCGCAGCGGTCCGATCTTCGGCCGCTCGCAGATCATGGTGACTTCGAGATTGGCGATGCGACCGCCGCGCGCGGTGACGCGGTCGACCGCGTATCTCAGGAAGCGGTCCGATGCCGCGCCTTTCCATTGCGGGTCGCTGGGCGGAAAATGCGAACCGATATCGCCGTCCGCCAGTGCGCCGAGGATGGCGTCGACCAGCGCATGCAGGCCGACATCGCCGTCGGAATGGGCGAGAAAGCCGCGGCTGTGCGGCACCCGGACCCCGCAGATCATCAGGTGATCGCCCTCGCCGAAGGCGTGCACGTCGTAACCGGTGCCGGTTCTGACATCGCCGAGCCGGGCGGCCAGGCGCGCTTCCTCGCGGACGAAATCTTCGGGAGTCGTCAGTTTCATGTTCGCCGGATCGCCCTCAAATGTCGCCACCGTCAATCCTGCCCATTCCGCCAGCGCGGCGTCGTCGGTGAAATCACTCAGGCCCTCGCGCGCAGCGCGGCGATGGGCGTCGAGAATCGCATCGAAGCGGAAGGCCTGCGGGGTTTGCGCGATCCGCAGTCGCGCGCGCTCCGGCGTCGCTTCGACATTGCCGCTGCCGTCGACGAGCTTGATGGTGTCGGTCACCGCGATCGCCGGCACCGCGGCGCCGGTGCGGCCGGCAGCTTCGATCGCGCGCGAAATCAGCGCCGCCGAAACGAACGGACGCGCCGCGTCGTGGATCAGCACGACATCCGGCCGCTCGCCGGCAAGCGCTTCGAGACCGGCATGCACCGAGGCCTGCCGCGTCGCGCCGCCATTGGCGGGCGGCGCGTGGCGCAATGTGCTGACGGCCTCGTTGAACATCACCGTGTCATCGGGATTCAAGACCGGCTGCACGGCAAACACCTGCGGATGGCGGCAGAACGGCTCCATCGCCCGAAAAATCACGGTCTGCCCGCCGATCGAACGGTACTGCTTCGGTCCTCCCGACCCGGCGCGCAGCCCGCGCCCGGCAGCAACAAGGATAGCGGCGGTACGCTCGGGTCTGGGCATTGGACCTAATTCACCGGCGAATGGGGTTATGGGGCAGGAAACGTCGGCCGCCTACGCACTGCCCTTATCATGCCGAGGGCTTAAAGACAGGCCGTTTCCCGAGAGCTGTGGGAAAAGCATATTTTGTTGCAGTGCACTTGCACAATTTCAAGAACTGTCTAAAGTGTAGGCATGAAGCTTGACTGCACAAGATTTGTGCTCACAATGACTCTCGGTGGCCGCAATGCTGCGTCCGCCAGAAAAACGAGACATCCGTGACCACCCCGGACTGCTCACAGCGTAAGCCATTGAAGATAGGCGATGTTGATGTCGCCAACCGGGTCTTCCTTGCGCCGATGTCTGGCATCACGGATGCCCCGTTCCGGCGCCTGACTGCGGCGCTGGGGGCCGGACTCGTCGTCTCCGAGATGACCGCCAGCGACGATCTCGTCAATGGCCGCCCGATGTCGCTGCTGCGCTGCGAGGCCACCGGCATCGGCCCCCACGTCGTTCAACTCGCGGGCTGCCAGGCGCACTGGATGGCGGAGGGCGCGCGGATCGCCGAGTCCGCCGGCGCCGACATCATCGATATCAACATGGGCTGTCCGGCGCGTCACGTCACCGGCGGCCAGTCCGGCTCGGCGCTGATGCGCGATCTCGATCACGCCATGACGCTGATCGACGCCACGGTCGCGGCGGTTAAAGTGCCGGTCACGCTGAAGATGCGGCTCGGCTGGGACGATCGCTCGCTCAATGCGCCGGAACTGGCGCGCCGCGCCGAAGCCGCCGGCGTGCGGATGATTTCGGTGCACGGTCGCACCCGCTGCCAGTTCTACAAGGGCGAAGCCGACTGGGGCGCGGTGCGCGCCGTCCGGAATGCGATTGCCATCCCGCTGGTCGTCAACGGCGACATCACCTCGTTCGACAAGGCGGTGACGGCGCTGCAGATGTCCGGCGCCGACGCGATCATGATGGGCCGCGGCGCGCAGGGCCAGCCGTGGCTGCCGGGCCAGATCGGACGCCGGCTCGAATCGGGCATCGCGGAGGCCGCGCCTGATCTGTCGCAGCAGCTGGTTTATATCCGCGCACTCTACGACGAAGTCTGCAGCCTCTACGGCCTGCGGATCGGACTTCGCCATGCCCGCAAACATCTCGGCTGGGCGCTGGACGTCGCAGCGCAGACCAGTAGCGCGCCGGTGGCAGCGCTCAAGGGGTGGCGGCAGAAGATACTGACCACCGACGATCCGGACCGTGTTCACCAATCCCTCGAAGATGCATTCGACGATTTTGCATGGAGTGCTGCTGCATGAGTCTAGCCGCAGACCAACGCCGGCGGGCGCCCTCGGAAAGCGAGGCCATCCTCAACGCCTTGCCGAATCCGGTGCTGCTGATCGCACCCGACGGCAAGATCATGGACGCCAACATGGCGGCGGAATCGTTCTTCGAGATTTCCACCCAGTTTCTGCAGCGCCAGTCGCTGAAGGAACTTGTACCGTTCGGCAGCCCGCTGCTGGCCCTGATCGACCAGGTGCGCTCGAGCGGTTCGCCGGTCAATGAATACAAGGTCGATCTCGGCACGCCGCGGATCGGCGGCGATCGCCAGGTCGATCTGCACGTCGCACCGCTCAACGAGCGACCCGGCCATATCGTGGTGATGCTGCAGGAACGCACCATCGCCGACAAGATGGACCGGCAATTGACGCATCGAAGTGCAGCGCGCTCGGTGATCGCGCTGGCTGCGATGCTGGCGCACGAAATCAAGAACCCGCTGTCCGGCATTCGCGGCGCGGCGCAGCTGCTCGAACAGGCGGCCTCGTCGGAAGACCGCATGCTGACGCGGCTGATCTGCGACGAGGCGGACCGCATCGTCACCCTGGTCGATCGCATGGAAGTGTTCGGCGACGACCGGCCGGTGGCGCGCGGCGCGGTCAACATTCACAGCGTGCTCGATCACGTCAAGCGGCTCGCGCAATCCGGCTTCGCCCGCAACATCCGCTTCGTCGAAGACTACGATCCGTCGCTGCCGCCGGTGCTCGCCAACCAGGATCAGCTGATCCAGGTGTTTCTCAACCTGGTGAAAAACGCCGCCGAAGCCGTCGTCGATCTCGGCAGCGATGCGGAGATCCAGCTCACCACCGCGTTCCGTCCGGGCGTTCGCCTCTCGGTACCCGGCAAGAAATCGCGGGTGTCGCTGCCGCTCGAATTCTGCGTCAAGGACAATGGCGCCGGCGTGCCGGACGATCTGCTGCCGAACCTGTTCGATCCGTTCGTCACGACCAAGCCGACCGGCAGCGGCCTTGGCCTTGCGCTGGTGGCCAAGATCATCGGCGATCATGGCGGCATCATCGAATGCGAATCCCAGCCGCGCAAAACCACCTTCCGGGTGCTGCTGCCGATGTTCAACCCGACCAAACGATTCGACCAAAGCAATCGCGATGGCGTTACGGGGACGCCGTCGCATGCCTCACACGACTCCAGATGAGGAATGACAATGCCCGCAGGTAGCATACTTGTAGCCGACGATGACACCGCCATCCGTACGGTTCTGAACCAGGCTCTCTCGCGCGCCGGATATGAGGTGCGCCTGACCGGGAACGCGGCGACGCTGTGGCGCTGGGTAAGCCAGGGCGAGGGGGATCTCGTCATCACAGACGTGGTGATGCCGGACGAGAACGCCTTCGACCTGCTGCCGCGGATCAAGAAGATGCGGCCCAACCTGCCCGTTATCGTGATGAGCGCCCAAAACACCTTCATGACGGCGATCCGGGCTTCGGAACGCGGCGCCTACGAATATCTGCCGAAGCCGTTCGACCTCAAGGAGCTCATCACCATTGTCGGCCGCGCGCTGGCGGAGCCCAAGGAGCGGGTGGCCAGCCATCCCGACGAAAACGAATTCGATTCGATTCCGCTGGTCGGCCGCTCGCCGGCGATGCAAGAAATCTACCGCGTGCTGGCGCGGCTGATGCAGACCGACCTCACGGTGATGATCTCCGGCGAGTCCGGCACCGGCAAGGAACTGGTCGCCCGCGCGCTGCACGATTACGGCAAGCGGCGCAACGGCCCGTTCGTCGCGGTCAACATGGCGGCGATCCCGCGCGACCTGATCGAATCGGAATTGTTCGGCCATGAACGCGGCGCCTTCACCGGCGCCAATACCCGCGCCTCGGGCCGGTTCGAACAGGCCGAAGGCGGCACCTTGTTCCTCGACGAGATCGGCGACATGCCGATGGAGGCGCAGACCCGGCTGCTGCGCGTGCTGCAGCAGGGCGAATACACCACGGTCGGCGGCCGCACGCCGATCAAGACCGACGTGCGCATCGTCGCGGCGAGCAACAAGGACCTGCGTATCCTGATTCAGCAGGGCCTGTTCCGCGAAGACCTGTTTTTCCGCCTCAACGTGGTGCCGCTGCGGCTGCCGCCGCTGCGCGAGCGGATCGAGGATTTGCCGGATCTGATCCGGCACTTCTTCACGCTGGCCGAGAAGGACGGCTTGCCGCCGAAGAAGCTCGATGTGCTGGCGCTGGAACGCCTGAAGCAGCATCGCTGGCCGGGCAATGTGCGCGAACTCGAGAATCTCGCGCGCCGGCTGGCGGCATTGTATCCGCAGGACGTGATCACTGGTTCCGTCATCGACGGCGAGCTGGCGCCGCCGGCGGTAACCTCGGGGGGCAGCGTCCAGCACGGCGTCGACAATCTCGGGGGCGCAGTCGAGGCCTATCTGTCGTCGCATTTTTCGGGCTTCCCCAACGGCGTGCCGCCGCCGGGGCTCTATCACCGCATCCTCAAGGAAATCGAGATTCCGCTGCTCACGGCGGCGCTGGCGGCCACGCGCGGCAACCAGATTCGCGCCGCCGATCTGCTCGGTCTCAACCGCAATACGCTGCGGAAGAAGATCAGGGATCTCGACATTCAGGTCTATCGGAGCGGGAGTTAGCGGCCGCACGATCCGGAAACTCGTTCATAAATCGGACCTGCGCAGTTCAGCGTCAGCACACGCCGCGGAATTGTCGCAATTTGGCAACATTGTGATATGAATGCATCAGTCCGCTGCCGGCGGACATTGGCCTTCAGCTCACGACCTTGCCGGAATGACCAGCGCAGACACCGCGGCCCCATCGCTCGATCAGACGCTTGCCGAACCCAGGGGGTCGTCCCTGCGGCGGTGGCTGGCGCCGTTCGCCGTCGCCATTGCGCTGCTGTCGGCATTCCTCACTTTCGTCGTCCTGACCGGCCTGACGCCGATCGAACCGACGCGCGAGGTGGTCTATTCGTTCCTGCTGATCAACGCGGCGTGCATCCTGCTGCTGGTCGGCATCATCGTCCGCGAGGTCTGGCAGGTAGTCCAGGCCCGCCGCCGCGGCCGGGCGGCGGCACGGCTGCACGTCCAGATCGTCAGCCTGTTCTCCGTCATTGCCGTGTTGCCGGCCGTGCTGGTGGCGATCGTCGCCAACATCACCATCGACCGTGGCCTCGACCGGCTGTTTTCGGGGCCTACGCGGGAGGTGATTCAGAATTCGCTGATCGTGGCCAACGCGTATCTGCATGAGCATGCCCAGCTCATTCGCGGCGACATTATTGGAATGGCCAACGACATCGCCAACGCGCGGCCGCTGTTCGACCAGGATCGCGGAACCTTTCGCCGGCTGCTGACTGCAAGCGCGGCCTCGCGCAACCTGCCGGGCGCCATGGTGATCGACAAGGACCGCAACGTCCTGGAGACCGCGCAAACCGGCATCGAGCAGGCCTTTACGACGCCGGCTCCGGAGTTCCTCAGCGGCGTCGATGAATCCGAGCCCCAGATCGCGGTGTTCATCGAAGCCAATTACGTCGCCGCCGTGGTCCGGCTGCGCGCATTCAACGACACGTTCCTCTATGTCGCCCGTCTGCTCGATCCGCGCGTGGTGGCGCAGCTCAGGCAGACCCAGGCCAGTGTCGCCGAATATGCCCAGATGGAGTCGCGCAAACTCGGCATCCAGGTGGCGTTTGCGTTGATGTTCGCGGTGATCGCGCTGACCATCCTGATGGCTTCGGTTCTGATCGGGCTGAATTTCGCCAATTGGCTGGTCGCGCCGATCCGGCGGCTGATGAGCGCCGCCAACATCGTCTCCACCGGCGATCTCCATGTGCAGGTGCCTGTCCACAAATCGGAGGGCGATCTCGCCCAGCTCGGCGAAACCTTCAACAAGATGACGCAGGAGTTGCGCACCCAGCGCGACGAACTGGTCGGCGCCAGCGAGCTGATCGACAGCCGGCGCCGGTTCATCGAAGCGGTCCTGTCGTCGGCGAGCGCCGGCATCATCGGCGTCGATGCCGCCGGAAATGTCGGCATTCTCAACCGTTCCGCCGAAAAGCTGATCGGTCATGCGGAATCCGAGACCCTGGACCATCCGCTGTCGGACGTGCTGCCAGAACTCGACGATATGATGAGGACCGCCCGCGAGGGCACCCAGCGGCTGGTACAGGGCCAGATCACGCTTCTGCGCGACGGCCATGAGCGCAATCTCTCGGTCCGGGTCAGCGCCGAGCAGACCAGCCAGTCGCGCGACAGCTATATCATCACGCTGGACGACATCACCGAGCTGGTTTCGGCGCAGCGGACCTCGGCCTGGGGCGACGTCGCCCGCCGCATCGCCCACGAAATCAAGAACCCGCTGACGCCGATTCAGCTTTCGGCCGAACGCATCCGCCGCAAATTCGGCAAGGTCATCACCGAGGACAAGGCGATCTTCGAGCAATGCACGGATACCATCGTGCGGCAGGTCGACGATATCAGGCGGATGGTCGATGAATTCTCGCGCTTCGCACGCATGCCGAAACCCGTCATGGAAGGCGAGGACGTTGCCGACACCGTCCGGCAGGCGGTGTTCCTGATGCGGGTCGGAAATCCCGACATCGACTTCGAGGCCGAGATCAAGGACGACCCGATGCGGGCGCAGTTCGACCGGCGGCTGATTTCGCAGGCGCTGACCAACATCATCAAGAACGCGTCGGAAGCGATTGAAGCCGTGCCTCCCGAGGAATTGGGCAAGGGCCGGATCGAGGTCGTCGCCGCCATCGAGGGAGACGACATCGTGATCGATGTCATCGACAACGGGATCGGCCTGCCCAAGGTGGCCCGGGCGCGGCTGCTCGAACCCTATGTGACGACGCGGTCAAAGGGCACCGGCCTTGGCCTTGCCATCGTTGGGCGGGTGCTGGAAGACCACGGCGGCAAGATCGAACTGCACGATGCCGCGGACATCCGGCCGGGTCAGCGCGGCGCCTGGATGCGGTTGCGATTTGCCATATCGGGCCACGCGCCGAAGGCGGAGATCAAGGAGCCGGCCGCGGAAACAAAGCCGCCGATCCCTGAAACCATTGGGCCCGCTGACACGACCAACAATGAAACAAAGATCGAAGCCGCAACCGGCAACTGACAAGACAGGGCGCGACTCATGGCAAATGACATTCTGATTGTCGATGACGAAGCAGATATTCGGGATCTGGTTGCCGGCATTCTCGATGATGAGGGCTTCAGCACGCGGACTGCGCGCGACAGCGATTCGGCGCTGGCGGAAATCGCCAACCGGCGGCCGCATCTGGTGTTTCTCGACATTTGGTTGCAGGGCAGCAAGCTCGACGGTCTGCAATTGCTGGAGCAGATCAAGAAGGACCATGCCGACGTGCCGGTGGTGATGATCTCCGGCCACGGCAACATCGAGACCGCGGTCGCGGCGATCAAGCGCGGCGCCTACGACTTCATCGAAAAGCCCTTCAAGTCGGACCGGTTGATCCTGGTGGCAACCCGGGCGCTGGAGACGTCGCGGCTGAAGCGCGAGGTGAAGGAACTCAAGCAGATGGCGCCGGCCGCCAGCGTGCTGACCGGACGCTCGGCCTGCATGAACCAGTTGCGCCAGACCATCGAGCGGGCCGCCAAGGCCAACAGCCGCATCCTGATTGTCGGTCCGTCCGGCGCCGGCAAGGAACTGGCGGCGCGCACGCTGCACCACGCATCGACACGTGCCGAGGGACCGTTCGTGGTCATCAACGCCGCGGCGATCACGCCGGAGCGCATGGAAGTCGAACTGTTCGGCATCGAGCAGTCCAACGGCGAGCAGCAGCGCAAGGCGGGCGCGCTGGAAGAAGCCCATGGCGGCACCCTGTTCATCGACGAGATCGGCGACATGCCGCGGGAGACCCAGAACAAGATCCTGCGCGTGCTGGTCGACCAGACCTTCCAGCGCTCCGGCGGCACGACCAAGGTCCATGTCGACGTACGCATCGTATCGTCGACCGCGCGAAACCTGGAAGAAGAGATCGCGGAAGGCCGCTTCCGCGAGGATCTCTATCACCGTCTGTCGGTGGTGCCGATCCGGGTGCCGCCGCTGTCGGAAAGGCGCGAGGATATCCCCGAACTGATCGACTATTTCATGGACCAGATCTCGGTCGCGACCGGGCTGCCCAAGCGTCAGATCGGCCAGGATGCGATGGCGGTCTTGCAGTCGCATGTCTGGCCCGGAAACGTCCGCCAGCTTCGCAACAACGTCGAACGCGTGATGATCCTGGCCAGCGGCGGTCCGGAGGTCATCATCACGGCCGACATGCTGCCGCAGGATGTGGGCTCGATGGTGCCGGCGATGCCGACCAGCAACAATGGCGAGCACATCATGGGCCTGCCGCTGCGCGAGGCGCGGGAGGTGTTCGAACGCGATTATCTGATCGCCCAGATCAGCCGTTTTTCGGGAAATATCTCGCGCACGGCGGAATTCGTCGGCATGGAGCGGTCGGCGCTGCATCGCAAGCTCAAGGCGCTCGGCGTCGGCTAGGTCAGGCTGGGCGTGCTTATTCTTGAGAAAATTCGTCTTTTTCCGTGCATTTACGGCGAATCGCACCGTTGTTATGTGCGCCTGACGCGCGATCCGGCTTGCCTAAAAAGCGCGCCTGCCTTCTAATCGAACTGCCGCGCCCTCGGAGGGGGATCTCAGGGGAAGCCGGCAACCGGGGGACGGCTCCACCAGAGAGCAGCCATCGGTTCAATAAAAAGAAGCAAACAAGACTGCGGGACAAAAACAATGGCGGCAGACCGCGCACAAAATCTACAAGACACCTTCCTTAATCACGTTCGTAAGACCAAGACGCCACTGACGATCTTTCTGGTCAATGGAGTGAAGCTGCAGGGGATTGTCACCTGGTTCGACAATTTCTGCCTGCTGCTCCGTCGCGACGGTCATTCGCAGCTTGTCTACAAGCACGCGATCTCGACCATCATGCCGGGCGCTCCGATCCAGCTGTTCGAAGGCGGCGAGGATGCTCCGGCTTGAGAGTGATCTGATTGGAACCCCGAAATCCTGAAGGGGGCGCCGACCGACCGCGGTCGGCAGGGGGCAAAGAATCAGGGCGGGTGGTTGTCATCGGCCCCTATCTGCGTGTGCGTCGCGGCGACCCCGACGCGCCAACGGAGTCGCATGTCATGCGCAACTCCGAGGCGCGGCTGGAGGAAGCCGTCGGCTTGGCGCGCGCCATCGATCTTGAGATCGCGGACTCGCTGATCGCGCCGATCAGCGAAGTGCGGCCCGCGACCTTTCTCGGCAAGGGCAAGGTCGAGGAGGTCGTCGGGCTGATCACCGGGCACGAGATCGAACTTGTCGTGATGGACTGCGCGCTGTCGCCGATCCAGCAGCGCAATCTCGAGAAGGCGTGGAACACCAAGGTGCTCGACCGCACCGGACTGATTCTCGAGATTTTCGGTCGGCGCGCCAAGACCCGGGAAGGTTCGCTTCAAGTCGAACTGGCGCATTTGAACTATCAGCGCAGCCGCCTGGTGCGGTCCTGGACCCATCTGGAGCGCCAGCGCGGCGGCTTTGGCTTTATGGGAGGCCCTGGCGAAACCCAAATCGAAGCCGATCGACGCCTGATTGGCGATCGCATCGCCCGGCTGGAAAACGAAATCAAAAAGGTACAGGCGACGCGGCGGCTGCATCGTGAAGGGCGCAAGCGGGTGCCGTATCGCGTCGTGGCGCTGGTCGGCTACACCAACGCCGGCAAGTCGACGCTGTTCAATCGCCTCACTCGCGCCGAGGTGCAGGCGGCCGACATGCTGTTCGCGACACTGGACCCGACCTTGCGTGCGCTGCATCTGCCGCATGGCGGCAAGGCGATGTTGTCGGATACCGTCGGCTTCATTTCCAACTTGCCCACGCAACTGGTGGCGGCGTTTCGCGCCACGCTGGAGGAAGTGCTGGAAGCCGACGTCATTCTGCACGTCCGCGACATCTCGCATGAGGATGCCGAAGCCCAGCAACGCGACGTCGATACCGTGCTGCGCCAGCTCGGGATCGATCCGGACGCCGGCCGCATTCTCGAGGTCTGGAACAAGATCGACCGCTTCGAACCGGAAACGCGCGAAAACCTGCAAAACATCGCCGCCCGCCGGCCGCCGGAACGCCCGTGCTTTCTGGTCTCGGCCGAGACCGGCGAGGGGGTCGATGCGCTATTGGCTGCGATCGAGGACCGGCTCGCAGCCAGCCGGATGACGCTGGATCTGTCGATCGACGCCTCCGACGGCGCCGGCATCAGCTGGCTGCACCGCAACTCCGAAGTGCTTGCCAAGGAACTCCACGACGGCCGCTTCGACATGACCGTGCGCGTCGATGAAACCAAACGCGACATCGTGGTGACCCGGTTCGACGCCGTGCCACACGTGATGTAGCTGGCCTGTACGACGAAAATCCTACTCCTTGCCCTTTGCCTCGTCCCATAATGCGTCCATTTCCTCGAGCGAGGCCTGCTCGAGAGACTGCCCCCGTGCCGCCAGCGTTCGCTCGATGTAGCCGAAACGGCGTTCGAATTTGGCGTTGGTGCCGCGCAGCGCCAGGTCGGGATCGGCGCCGACATGGCGCGCCAGATTGACCAGCGCAAACAGCAGGTCGCCGGTTTCCTCGGCGAGTTCCCTGGCGTCGCCGTTATCCAGCGCCGCCTCGATCTCGTCGGCTTCCTCGCGGATCTTGCGCAGCACCTCGCGCGGATCGTTCCAGTCGAAGCCGACGCTGGAGGCCTTGCGCTGCAATTCCATCGCGCGCGACAGTGCCGGCAGTCCCGCCTTGACGCCAGCCAGCAAGGAAGTGGGCGCATTTTCCCCGGCAGGCCGCCTTGCGGCGCGTTCGGCGCGCTCCTCGGCCTTGATGCGCTCCCACGCGCTGGTGACGCCGACCGGCGTCAGCCGGCCGTTCTCGTCGGCGAATACGTGCGGATGGCGCCGGATCATCTTGCGCGTCACCGCCTCGACCACGTCGCCGAACGCGAACGCATCCTGCTCCTCGGCCATGCGGGCGTGATACACCACCTGCAGCAGGAGGTCGCCGAGCTCGTCCTTGAGGTCGTCGAGATCGCCGCGCGCGATGGCGTCGGCGACCTCGTAGGCTTCCTCGATGGTGTAGGGCGCGATGGTCGCGAAACTCTGTTCGAGATCCCACGGACAGCCGCTGCCGGGCGTGCGCAGCGCCGCCATGATGTCGAGCAGGCGTGAAATATCGCGGGAAGGGGTCATGACGCTGCCAAAGGCCGGAGAGAAGATCAGGCCTTATGCCGCAAGCGGGGTCTCCATCCCAGCGAAACGAGCCGGGCAGGGCCAGGTTTCCACCGATTGGCCCCGCGGTCGATGAGTGCTATGGGCACGCCATGAGCGACCAACCCCAGACCGAAACCGCGCTGGTGCTGTTTTCCGGCGGACAGGATTCCGCCACCTGCCTCGCCTGGGCGCTGCAGCGTTTTGCGCGTGTCGAAATGCTCGGATTCGATTACGGACAGCGCCACGCCATCGAATTGAAATGCCGGGACCATCTGCTCGACGGCATGAAATCATTGCGAACGGGTTGGGCAGACAAGCTCGGCGAAAGCCATACCCTGGCTATTCCCACCTTGGCCGATATCTCCGACACCGCGCTAACGCGCGATGTCGCGATCGCCATGGGCGCGGATGGCCTGCCCAACACCTTCGTGCCCGGCCGCAACCTGGTGTTCCTGACATTCGCCGCCGCGCTGGCCTACCGGCGCGGCATCACCCATATCGTCGGCGGCATGTGCGAGACCGATTATTCCGGCTATCCGGATTGCCGCGATGAAACCATCAAGGCGTTGCAGACCGCGCTCAATCTCGGCATGGCCAGGCGGTTCGAACTGCATACGCCGCTGATGTGGCTGGACAAGGCCGCCACCTGGAAGCTGGCGCATGATCTCGGCGGAACAGGGCTGGTCGACCTGATCCGCGAACATTCCCACACCTGCTATCTCGGCGAACGCGGCGCACGGCACGACTGGGGCTATGGCTGCGGCGAATGCCCGGCCTGCGCGTTACGCGCCAAAGGCTGGCGTGAGTATGCAGCGACGTCCGCCTAACTCGCAAAATCTTCCGGCAGCAGCACGATCGGCGAGCCATGCGGGGTGCGGTCGGCGGCGTGGTCCCAGGCGTCGCGGTAGCGGTGCAGGGTGGCCGGCGTGGCGACGCCCTTGTCGGCGATCAGCCTTTCCAGCGTCGCCAGCCAGTGCCGGTAATAGGTTTCGCCGGTATCGGCATCACCGGCCGCCTGTGCGCGCTTGATCTCTTCGGCAAGCGCGGCCGCCCATTCGTTCCAGCTGAACAGGCCTCGCGCATGCAGCGCCAGCGCCATCGCAAATGCCTGCGCTTCCCAGGGCTCGCGGAACACCGGGCCGTCGGCGTCGCGGGGAATGCCGGGAACCGCGCGGGTGGCATCGAGAGCGGCCTGGGGGTCGAGCGACATCAGGCGGGCTCCAGATAGGATTCCCAGGCGTCGACCGAGGTCTTCACGCTGGCGTCGCCGTCGGCTCCCCACAATTCGCGGCCGTCGAAGGTCACGGTGTAAAGCCACTGCGGATTCTCCTGGCCCAGCGCGTTGCTGTCGGGAAATACGTGGACGCCGTGCAGCAGTTCGACCACGCCGACATGCCCGCGCACGTAACGCGGCAGCCTTGTATGGGTCGGGGGATGAATCATTCTGGTGCGGACGCGGTCGCCGACCGCAAACCGGGCAGGGCTCCCCGCCTCGCGCTGGGTCGGTCCGCCCCGATGCAGCATGGCAGCGACGCCGTCGGCCGACAGCGTCCGCGCCACCGGCTTGGCCGGATGCAGCGGCTTGCCGGCCTCGATCTCGTCCGCCGTGACCAGGCCACGCTCCAGCATCAGTCGCTCGAGGCCTGCGAGCCATATCTGGTAATAGCTCAAGCCCAGATAGTCTTCGGGCGGCCGGTTCTCGCGCGCAAAGCGCGACATGTCGATGTTCCAGCCGCCGGGCCTCGCCATGGCCAGCGTGATGGCGAAGGCGCGCCGTTCCCATTCGGCGTGAAACATCGGCTCATCGGGTTCGGGGCGCACCGGGCCGGACCACGCCACGCCGCCCATATCGTGCGCGCCCTCCATCAGGCGGCCTCGTGCGGTTGCTTCGGCAGCCCGGTACCGATCATGCTGTCGCGGGTGACGAGGTCGGCGAGGCGCTGCTCGCTCCAGTCCCCGGTGCCGGCCGGACGCATCGGCAGCACGAAATAGCGAATTTCCGCGGTCGAGTCCCAAACCCTGATATCGGTGCCGTCGGGCAGCTCGAAACCGAAATCAGCCAGCACGCCGCGCGGATCCTTCACCGCCTTGGAGCGGTAGGGCGCCGATTTGTACCAGACCGGCGGCAGCCCGAGCACCGGCCACGGATAGCAGGAGCACAGCGTGCACACGACCATGTTGTGGAGGCGAGGGGTGTTCTCGACCGCCACGATGTGTTCGCCCTGGCGGCCGGCATAGCCGAGTTCCGCGATCGCAGGCGTGGCGTCCTTGATCAGGCGGGCGCGAAACGCCGGATCGGACCATGCCCGCGCCACCACCCGGGCGCCGTTGCGCGGGCCGACCTTGGTCTCATAAGTATCGATCAGAAGGTCGAGCGCGGCCGGATCGACATAGCCTTTTTCGGTCAGGATGGTCTCGAGCGCGCGCACCCGCAGCTCGGTCTCCGACAATTCGGAATGATCGTGGTCGTGATGATGGTGGTCATGGTCATGTCCGGTCATACCGGCAAGATACGCAAGATTGCGGTGATGTCGAGGCCTGCGGGCGCTGCCGTGGTTTGCGAACTGACCGCTCAGGCCGCAACCAGCGGAGCCGCGTCGGTCCGAGCGCGATCGTGTCCTCCTGAATTGACGAGAGACCGGCCATGTTGCGGAGGGATTGAACCCGGCTATAAGAAATCAGTTAAGCGCCATTGGAAAACGGCGCAACGCGACGGGCAGGGAGACGCTGAGTTGGCTGGCTTTGTCACCATCGAGAAGGGCCTCGGGCCCGAGGGACGCATCGCCGTGGTGCGCTTCGACCGCGGCGACGGCATCAACGCGTTGTCGCCGGAAGCGCTGCGCCAGCTAACCGACGCCGCGCGCAGTTTCGAGGACGACGGCGACACCTCGGTGGTGGTGCTGACCGGCGGCGCCAGGGCGTTCACCGCCGGCTTCGACCTGAAGGACCCGGAAGGCCGCGCGCGCGCCACGATGGACCTGGGGACGCTGCGGCGGCACCTGAAACTGGGACCGCGGCTGACCCGCGCCTGGCAGGAGATGGAACAGATCACGATCGGCGCCATCGAGGGCTTTTGCGTCGGCGGCGGCGTGGCCTTGGCGGTGGCGCTGGACTTTCGCGTCATGGCCCGCGACGGCCACATGCGGGTGCCGGAAATCGGCCTCGGCATGAACATGAGCTGGCAGAGCGTGCCGCGCATGCTGCATCTGATCGGACCGGCCCGCACCAAGCAGGCGGTGATCCTGGCCGACCAGCGCATCACGGCTGCCGAGGCCCATCAATGGGGCCTGGTTGAAGAGGTGGCCGACCCTGGTCAGGCCTTCGCCGCCGCCATGGCGCTGGCCGCCAAGGTCGCCGCCCAGCCGCCACTGTCGGTGGCCATGACCAAGCTGACCGTCAACCGGCTGACCCATGCGCTCGACGACCTCGCCAGCCACATGGACCTCGACCAGTTCGCGCTGGCGAGCCTCAGCGAGGACCACAAGGAAGGCGTCGCGGCGTTCCTCGGCCGGCGCAAGCCGACCTTCAGGGGGCGGTAGAGGGGCCCCGGACAAAAAATCGAAAACAACCCCATGCAATGGAAAGTCAAGGGCTGCCCATATCTTTGATTCGCATAAGGTATATTATGGAATATAAAATAGCTTATTTATCCCAGAGGGTTATCTGAAACTCTTTCGATCTCACGCAATTTGGTCCGCGCCTCCTGCGCTTCAGGACCGAAACCAACTTCCGACCCTGCGGCCCGGATCGTAGAGTATGCTGCGCGCAAAATGCGGAAGTCACGGGAGGATCAAATGAGCAGCCAGGATCAGTACAGCATCGGTCTGGACAAGACGCCCGCCAACTACGTGGCGCTGACCCCGCTGAGTTTTCTGGCGCGAACCGCCGCTGTGTATCCGGACCATATCAGCGCCGTCTATGAAGGCCGCAGCTTTACCTGGTCGCAGACCTATGCGCGCTGCCGGCGTTTTGCCTCCTGGCTCGCGGGCCGCGGCATCGGCCATGGCGACACGGTCGCGGCGATGCTGCCGAACATTCCCGCGATGAACGAGCTGCATTTCGCGGTGCCGATGGCCGGCGCCGTGCTCAATGCGCTCAACATCCGGCTCGATGCCGGATCGATCGCGTTCCAGCTCGATCATGGCGGGGCCAGGATCATCCTGGTCGATCCGGAGTTTTCCGGCGTGATCGGCGAGGCGCTGACCCTGATGAAGGGTCCAAAACCCTTCGTCATCGACGTCGACGATGCGGCGTATGCCGGCGGCCAGCGGATCGGCGAACTCGAATACGAGGCCGCGGTGGCTCAGGGCGACGAAGGTTTCGTTGCACGGCTGCCGGCCGACGAATGGGACGCCATCGCGCTCAGCTATACGTCGGGCACCACGGGGAACCCGAAGGGCGTCGTGACCCACCACCGCGGCGCCTACCTCAACGCCGTCAGCAATATCCTCGCCGGCGGGCTCGGCCAGCATCCGGTCTATCTCTGGACCCTGCCGATGTTCCACTGCAACGGCTGGTGTTTTCCCTGGACCATCGCGGCGTCGGCCGGCGTCAATGTCTGTCTGCGCAAGGTCGATCCAACCAGGATATTCGAGTTGATCAAGGCCCATGGCGTCACCCATATGTGCGGCGCGCCGATCGTCTACAATGTGCTGATCAACGCGCCGGACGCGCCCAAGGGAAAGGCCGCGCGGCCGGTCGTCGGGCTGATCGCGGGCGCGGCACCTCCGGTCGCGGTGCTGGAAGGCGCCGAGCGCATCGGCATCAGGCTGACCCATGTCTATGGCCTCACCGAGGTCTATGGCCCGGCCTCGGTGTGCGCGGAGCAGCCGGGCTGGGATGACCTGCCGGCCGACCAGCGCGCGCAGCTCAAGCGCCGGCAGGGAGTGCCCTACCCGCTGCAGGAAGCTGTCACCGTGCTCGATCCCGCCACAATGCGTGAGGTACCGCGCGACGGCGAGACCATCGGCGAAGTGATGTTCCGCGGCAATATCGTGATGAAGGGGTATCTGAAGAACGAGAAAGCCACCCAGGAGGCCTTCGCCGGCGGCTGGTTTCATACCGGCGATCTCGGCGTGCTCGACGCGCACGGCTACGTCATCATCAAGGACCGCTCCAAGGACATCATCATTTCAGGCGGCGAGAACATCAGTTCGGTCGAGGTCGAGGACGTGCTCTACAAGCACCCGGCGGTGCTGTTCGCGGCCGTGGTGGCCAAGCCGGATTCCAAATGGGGCGAAGTGCCCTGCGCGTTCGTCGAATTGAAGGAAAATGCGCAGGCCACCGAGGCCGAGATCATCGCGTTCTGCCGTCAGCAAATGTCCGGCTTCAAGACGCCGAAAACCGTGGTGTTCGGACCGATCCCGAAGACGTCGACGGGAAAGATTCAGAAGTTCATGCTGCGTAATCAGGTGGATTCGGCAAAGGCGATCACGGCATAGCGGTCGTCCCAACTCCACTGTTTGAGTTGCCGCAGGCCGCCGCACCACCACAACTCGTCATCCTCCGCGAACGCGGAGGATGCAGCATTCCAGAGACGCCAGCGGCGAATAGAGAGGTCGCGGCGTACTGGATCCTCCGCGTTCGCGGAGGATCACGAGTTGCGGTGTGGCGGCGCGCGTACCACCTCAAACAGTAGCGCCGGGATGACAGCGTCCCTCACATCTTCTTGTAGGCGTCGACCAGGGCCTGGCCATCGGCCCCGGCCTTCTTCAGCCAGTCGGCGGTGAGCTGTTCGCCGATTTTCTCGAAGCCCGCCTTCAGCGCCGGGCCCGGCGGTTCGACGGTCATGCCCTTGGCCTTGAGCTGGTCGAGATACCAGTTGCTCTTGGTTTCCCACGCCTTCCAGCCGCGCGTCTCCGCCGTCGCGGCTGCCTTCAGGATGGCTTCCTGGGTCGGCTTGTCGAGTGCGTCGAACGCGGCCTTGTTGACGAAGGTGAAGTTCTTGGGGAGCCACGCCTGCACATCATAGAAATACTTCAGGGACTCCCAGACCTTGGAGTCGTAACCGGTGCCGCCGGAAGTGATGAATGCATTCACCACGCCGGTTGCGAGCGCCTGCGGCAGTTCGGCCGCCTGCACCGTGACGGGCTGTGCGCCGACCAGTTCGCCGATTCGTGTCGTGCCGACATTGTAGGCGCGCCACTTCATGCCCTTGAGATCCTCGATGCTGGCGAGCGGCTTGTTGGCGTAAACGCCCTGCGGCGCCCATGGCACGGCGAACAGCAGCTTGAGCCCCTGGGCTTCCAGCTTCTTGGAGATGGTCGCTTTCGACGCCTGATACAGCTTCATCGCCGCCGGATAGCTGGTGGAGAGAAACGGCACGACATCGAGACCGAAGATCGGGTCCTCGTTCTCGTGGATCGAGAGCAGCACCTCGCCCATCTGCGCCTGCCCGGTCGCCACCGCGCGCTTGATGTCGGGCGCCTTGAACAGCGACGCGCCCGGATGAACCGTAATCAGCAGTTTTCCCGATGTGGCGGCATCGACGTCCTTGGCAAAGGCCATCAGGTTTTCCGAATGCGGATTGTCGGCCGCGTAGGCGGCCGGCAGGTTCCATTTGGTTTGCGCCTGGGCCGGCGCCGCGGCCAGAGCGAGACCGGCAACAAGACTTAGGCCGAGTAAGCGAGATTTCATCGAACTACTCCTCAAGGTGACAGGGAAAGTGTAGCGGGTTCAGTCGGGAAAAGCGAGCTTGGGCAGATACAGCACGATCTGTGGAAACTCGGTGATGATGAATACGGTCGCCAGCAGCAGGATGAAAAACGGAAATGCCGCACGCGTGACGGTCATGGTATCGCGCCCGCTCATGTTCTGCAGCACGAACAGATTGAAACCGACCGGCGGCGTGATCTGCGCCATCTCGACGTGGATGATGAGATAGATGCCGAACCAGATGAGATCGAAGCCGGCTTCCTTGACCATCGGCAACACGACGACGGCGGTGAGAACGATCATCGAGATGCCGTCGATCAGGCATCCGAGAATGATGTACATGACGCTGAGATACAGCGCCAGCATGCTGGGCGTGAGATCCTGTCCCTTCACCCATTCGGCCAGCGCCGCCGGTATGCCGGTGTAAGCCATCGCCGCAGTGGTGTAGGCCGCGCCCGCCAGGATCAGCATGATCATGCAGGTCAGGCGCGTCGCGCTCATCACGCTCTCGAAGAAAGTCGCGCGGGTCAGCGTGCCGCTCCACCATGCCAGCAGCAGCGCGCCGGAAACGCCCCATGCCGCGCATTCGGTCGCGGTGGCAAAGCCGAGGACCAGCGAGAGGAACACCGCGAGAATGAGCAGGAGACAGGGAAAGAGCTTGGCGGATTCCTGCATCTTCCGGCGCAACGGCATCGGCGGGTCGCGCGGCGGTACCTTGCCGGGATTGAGCAGCGACCAGGCGATGATGTAGCCGGAATAGAGCGCCATCACGAGCATGCCCGGCAGGAAGCCGCCGAGGAATACCTGCAGCACGGAAACGTTCGCAGTCACCGCATAGACCACCATCGGGATCGACGGCGGGATCAGCAGGCCCAGGGTTCCGGAACCGGCCAGCGAGCCGAGGCTGAGGTTCTTGTCGTAACCGCGCTTGTCGAGTTCAGGGAGCGCAATCTTTCCGATGGTCGCGCAGGTCGCGGCCGAGGAGCCCGATACCGCGGCGAAGATGCCGCAGCCGATCACGTTCACATGCGTCAGCCGCCCGGGCAGCCACTGCACCCAGGGTGAAATGCCGCGGAACATTTCCTCCGACAATTTGGTGCGGAAGAGAATTTCTCCCATCCAGATGAACAATGGCAGCGCGGCCAGCGTCCATGATGCGCTCGCGCTCCAGGTCGCGGTGGCAAGCACCGTGCCGAGCGGTACCGACGTGGTCAGCGCCATCGCCACGAAGCCAACGAGCCCCAGCGCGATCGCGATCCAGACGCCGCTCGCCAGCAGCGCGACCATGACGCCGAGCAGAATGAATGCCAGTTCGACCAGGCCGAGGTTGAGCATCATCAACCTCCGCCGCCTTGCGCGATCCGTTCGATAAACTCATCGGGGGTTTCGTCCGGCGAACCCTTTTCATAGCTCGGCCGGCGGCCGCGGCTGACGCTGACCAGTTCGTCGATCAGCGCGATCGACAGGATCGCCAGACCGCCGGAAAAGCCGAGCTGCGGAATCCAAAGGGGCAGCGCGACGACACCCTGCGCCATGTCGTTGAATCGCCAGGAATCGTAGGTCATTTGCACCGCGTGGCGCGTAAAATAGAGCACGAATCCCGTGGCGATGGTCAGCGCCGCGATCTCGGCGATCTGCTTGGTCCGCCCGCGCAGCCGCTCCAGCACCATGCCGACGCGGATCATTTCCCCGCGTTTGAAGGTGTGGGCGAGGCCGAGAAACGCCATCGCGGCCATGCACCAGGATGCGAAATCGTCACCGGCGGGAATATTGAGCGCGAACTGCCGCCCCACCGACATCAGCATCATGATCGCGAAGATCACGAGCAGGAAAACGGCGGCCAGATACCCGGCGCCAAGATAGAGACCGTCGAGCACACGCCTGAGCAACCCGTCAGCCGGCAGATCGTCAGCGCGCTCTGTCAATCAGTCCCCCATTCTATCGCCGTAACCCCGTCCGGGAGCTGACGTTAGACCAACCTGTTGATTATCAAAAGCAAGACCTGTGCCGCTATGGCCCCCGAATTGCAACCAGGTCCGCATTATCACGATCGAACGGCGCCAAGGCAAATGCGGCCTATTCTGCCTGGTCCAGCGTCAGCCGCATCCCATCGAACGCCGGAATCACGCCCTGAGGCAGGCTCTTTCGCAACACCTCGTAGTCCAGGTCGGAATGCATGTTGGTGATGACGGCGCGACGCGGCTTGAAGCGGTCGATCCAGGCCAGCGCATCGTTGACGCTGAAATGGCTGGGGTGAGCGGCATAGCGCAGCCCGTCGATGATCCAGAGATCGAGATCTTTCAGGTAAGGCCAGCTCTCGGCCGGAATGTCGCTGACATCGGGCGTATAGGCGGAATCGCCGATCCGGTAGCCGAGTGCCGGAATGTTGCCGTGCTGCATGATGAAGGCGGCCAGCGTCACCGGACCGCCCTTGCCTTCGATGGTCCGGCTCTCGCCGCTTTCGATCGAATGATGGTCGAGGATCGGCGGATAGTCGCTGCCGGGCGGCGCCACGAAGCAATAGGAGAACCGCAGCAGGACATGGTCCGCGGTCGCCTGGTTCAGATAAACCGGAATCCGCCGGCGCTGATGCAGCACAACCGAGCGGAGATCGTCGATGCCGTGGGTCTGGTCGGCATGCTCATGGGTCAGGAAGACCGCGTCGATGTGGTCGACCTCGGCATCGATCAGCTGCTCGCGCAAATCGGGCGAGGTATCGATCACGATCCGGGTGAGGCCGCCCTCCCCGGCGCGCTCGGCCAGCAGCGAGCAGCGGCGGCGGCGGTTTTTCGGATTGCCGGGATCGCAGGCGCCCCAGCCCAGCGCCGGACGCGGCACGCCGGCCGAGGAGCCGCAGCCGAGGATTGTCAGCGTCAGCGTCATGCCGCAGCTTTCGGCGCCGGCACCTTGCTGAACAGCCGGAAGAAGTTTTCGGAGGTCTGGCGCGAAATCTCCTCCAGCGAGACGCCGCGCGCCTCCGCCAGCACTTTTGCCACTTCAACCACGTAGGAAGGCTCGTTGCGCTTGCCGCGGAATTTTCCGGGTGCCAGATACGGCGCGTCGGTTTCCACCATGATGCGATCGGCCGGCAGTTCGGCCGCGAGGTCGCGCAGGGCCTGCGACTTCTTGAAGGTCAGAATGCCCGTGAACGAAATCGACAGCCCGAGGCCGATCGCCTTCAACGCCAGCTCGCGTCCGCCAGTGTAGCAATGCAGCACTGCGCGAAAGGCGCCTTTGGCCATCTCGTCCTCGAGCACGCGGCCGCAGGCCTCGTCGGCGTCGCGGGTATGGATCACCAGCGGCAGGCCGGTGGCACGGGCGGCGGCGATGTGGGCGCGAAAGCCGCGCTCCTGCGCTGCCGGCGAGCCGTTATCGTAGAAATTATCCAGCCCCGCCTCGCCCAGCGCCACCACCTTGGGATGGCTGGTCAGCTCGATCAGTTCGGCCGCGGCAATCCCGTCCTCCTCGTCGGCGTGATGCGGATGGGTGCCGACCGAGCAATAGACGTTGGGGAACCGTTCGGTGATTTCGAGCAGTCCGGCAAGCCGGCGTACCCGCGTCGAGATGGTGACGATGCGCCCTACTCCCGCGCTTTCCGCCCGCGCGACGATGCCGTCGAGATCGTCGGCGAAATCAGGGAAATCGAGATGGCAGTGGCTGTCGACGAGCATGGCGATCCAACCGTTCAGCCGGCGGTCGGTTCGACGTAGCGCGGGAAGATTCCGGTCGGCGCAGGCAGTTTGCTGCCGGCCTTGATCCGCGTGGCGAGGGCGGCAAAACTGCGCGACTCGATGTCGCCGGGAATGCCGAGACTGTCGAGCATCTTCGCCGATGAATCCGGCATGACGGGTTGCGCCAGAATGGCGACCTGGCGCACGACCTCGGCGGTGACGTACAGCACGGTGCGCTGCCGCGCCGGATCGGTCTTCGCCAGCGCCCACGGCGCCTCGCCCGCAAAATAGCGGTTGGCCTCCGCCACCACGGCCCAGACCGCATTGAGCGCCTGGTGGATCTGCTGGGTCGCCATCGCGGTGCGCGCCAGTTCCAGCATGCCGTCGGCCTGCGCCAACATCGCCCTGTCGCTGTCGCTGAACTCGCCGGGCTCGGGCAGCACGCCGTCGAGTTGCTTTGCGATCATCGACAGCGACCGCTGCGCCAGATTGCCGAGATCGTTGGCGAGGTCGGCATTGATGCGGGCGACGATGGCTTCGTGGTTGTAGTTGCCGTCCTGGCCGAACGGCACCTCGCGCAGGAAGAAATAGCGCACCTGATCGACGCCGTACTGGTCGGCGAGATTGAAGGGATCGACGACATTGCCGAGCGACTTCGACATCTTCTCGCCGCGGCTGAACAGGAAGCCGTGGGCATAGACGCGCTTCTGCACCGGAATGCCCGCCGACATCAGGAACGCCGGCCAGTACACCGCGTGGAAACGGATGATGTCCTTGCCGATCACATGCAGATCCGCCGGCCAGAATCGCCAGTTGGCGTCGCCCTCGTCGGGAAAGCCGACGCCGGTGATGTAGTTGGTCAGCGCGTCGACCCAGACGTACATGACATGCTCGGGGTCGCCGGGTACCTTGACGCCCCAATCGAACGTGGTGCGCGAGATCGACAGGTCCCGCAATCCGCCTTTGACGAAGCTGACCACCTCGTTCTTGCGCGAGTCGGGCCCGATAAAATCGGGCTGGGTCTCGTAAAGTTTCAGCAGCCGGTCCTGATAGGCTGACAGTTTGAAGAAGTAGCTCTTCTCCTCAACCCACTCGACCGCCGTGCCCTGCGGTCCGCGCCGCACGTTGTCCTCGCCGACGATGGTTTCGTCCTCGGCGTAATAGGCCTCGTCGCGCACAGAATACCAGCCGGCATAGCTGTCGAGATAGATGTCGCCATTGGCGGCCATCCGCTTCCAGATTTCCTGGCTGGAACGGTGGTGCTGTTCTTCGGTGGTGCGGATGAAGCGATCGAACGAGACGTTGAGACGCTCGTCCATCTGCTTGAACCGAAGCGCATTGCGGGTCGCGACTTCCAGCGTCGGGAGCTTCTCGGCTTCCGCGGTCTGGACCATCTTCTGGCCGTGCTCGTCGGTTCCGGTGAGAAAGAACACGTCCTTGCCGTCGAGCCGCTGAAACCGCGCCAGCGCATCGGTCGCGATCGCCTCATAGGCGTGGCCGATATGCGGCACTCCGTTCGGATATGCAATCGCCGTCGTGATGTAGAACCTGTTGGTGTCGACGGATGCCGGCACGGTCGCGACGATAGCAGCTGTTGTCGTAGGCCTGGCGGTGACCTTGCGGGCCGGCCTGGCGACGGGCGCTGGTTTCGGTGCGGAAAGCGCCTTGCTCGATGTTGCCCTGCTGGCGGATTGTTTTGCCGGGCGCTTGGCGCTTTTCTTGCTGGCGGTTTTCTTGCTGGCGGTTTTCTTGGCCCCCGCCTTTCGTGTCTTCTTCGCGGCTTTCTTGACCGCCTTCTTCGCGGCTTTCTTGACCGTCTTCCTGACGGTTTTCCTGGCTTTCTTCACCACGCGCTTGCCATGCTTTTTTGCGGTCGTCTTCTTGCTGGCGCGGGCCCGCGAGACCTTGCTGGCCTTCTTCGTCCTTGGCTTGCTGGAAGCCTTTTTTCTAGGTGTCGCCACCACAAATTCCTTTATCGCTCAAACCGGATTGCCGGGAGGTGATCGCGCACGGGACGCTTATCGCGTTGCTTCCGCAAGCATCCCGAACACCGAGAAAACCAGTGGTTTTCGCTCAAGATTGTAGGATTCGGTGTCGCGCGCGGCGCGGTTGATCTTTTCCCACACCTCCGCCAGCCGTGCAAGGCGCGGCAGGTTGGCGTTGGCATTGGCGTCGTCGGCGCGCAGCCGCGCGCTGACCCAGCGTTCGACGCTATCGACGAAGGCCGCCAGCGCCACCCGGTCGCTGCCGCCGAGCGCGTCGCCGAGCGCATGCAGCTCGCGCGGATCGACCCGCGGCAGCGTCGCCAGCAGCGCCGCGGTGCGCTGATGCAATTTCAGGGCGTCGCCGCCGAGCAGCGTCAGCGCCCGCGAAACGCTGCCCTCCGCCGCTTCCGCCGCCTCGTTCAGCGCGGGATCGTCGATCGCGACGCCGGTGGCTGCCGCGGCGGCGCCGAGGACGTCGGAGGTCGAGAGCGGCCGCAACGCCAGTTTGCGGCAGCGCGACTGGATCGTCGCCAGCACCCGGGCCGGTGCGTGGCTGACCAGCAGGAACAGCGATTGCTGCGGCGGCTCCTCGAGAATCTTCAACAGCGCGTTGGCGGCATTGGGATTGAGTTCGTCGACGGTATCGACGATGCAGACCCGCCAGCCCTCCACCGCCGCGGTCGAGCCGAAAAACCCGATGGTCTCCCGGGTCTCGTCAACGGTAATCACCGTACGCATCACCCCCTTGTCGTTGAGGCTGCGTTCCAGCGTCAGCAGGCCGCCATGGGCGCCGGCCGCGACATGGCGCGCCACCGGGTCGGTGGGCTCGACGTGAAGGGTCCGGGCGTCCTGCACAGCCGAAGCCTGCGGATTGCGATGGGCGAGCACGAACTTGGCCATCCGGTAGGCCAGCGTCGCCTTGCCGATGCCCTGGGCGCCGCCGATCAGCCAGGCGTGGGGAATGCGTCCGCCGCGAAACGCGTCCAGCAGCGCCAGCTCGGCGTCGCGATGGCCGAACCAGGCGGTGGTTTCGCGCGGATGGGGCGCCGCGATTTGCTGCTCGACCTTGCGGGCGCTCATGCGAGACTGGCCATGCTGCCGACATCGGCCTTGAAGAAGCGGTCGCGCACGGCCGTCCACACGCTGGCCGCAACGGTAGCCGTGTCGGCATCGGCGTCGACCAGCACGCAGCGCTGCGGATCTTCGGCGGCAATCTGCCGGTAGGCCTCGCGCAGATCCTGATGGAATTTGAGGTTTTCCGATTCGAACCGGTCTGGCGCGCCGGCGCCGCGCCGGATCGCCGCCCGCTTCATGCCGACCTCCACGGGAACGTCGAGAATGAAGGTCAGATCGGGCTTGAGGTCGCCGATGGTGACCCGCTGCATCGCGTCGAGAAAGGCCGGCGTGACCTGGCCCAGCCTGCCCTGATAAGCGCGCGTCGAATCCGAGAACCGGTCGCACAGCACCCATGTGCCCCTGGCCAGCGCCGGCTCGATCACCGTGCGCACATGGTCGTCGCGCGCGGCCGCGAACAGCAGCGTCTCCGCGTCGGGGCCGAGCAGCTTGCCCATGCCCGACAGCACCAGATGGCGGATAATCTCCGCGCCCGGCGATCCCCCGGGCTCGCGGGTGACGAGGGTGCGCAGCCCGGCGGCGTCGAGGCGTTGCGCCAGCGCCCTGATCTGGGTGGATTTGCCGGATCCCTCGCCGCCCTCAAAGGTGATGAATCGTCCGCGCCCGGGAACTCGTTTGACCGCTGGCTCGGCCATGGTCAGAGCTTCTCGACGCCGGCGCGAAACATCCCGATCACGAGTTCGCTCACCCCGTCGAGCGCCCGCCGCACCGTCGATCCCCGCGCTACCGGCTCGGCCGCAACGACCGGAGCTTCCACCGCGAGGTTGGGGCCGCGCCAGACCTTGACGAACCCTATCCGCTGGCCCGCCTCGACCGGCGCGCGCACCGGCCCGTTATAGACCACCCGCGCGATCAATTTGTCGGTGCCGTTTTTCTGCACCATCACCTTGATCGGTTCGGAGCTGGTGAGCTTGACCGACCCGCTGTCGCCGCCAAATACCTTGGCCCAGCCGACCGTCTGCTCGGCCGCAAAAAGCGTGCGGGCCTCGAAATTGCGAAATCCCCATTCCAGCATCTTCCTGGCTTCCGAGGCGCGATCGCCGGCATCTTCAAGGCCGTTGACCACGACGATCAACCGCAAGCCGTCCTGCACGGCCGAGCCGACCATGCCGTAGCCGCCGTCCCGGGTGTGGCCGGTCTTCAGCCCGTCGGCGCCTTCGAGCGCGTTCAGCAGCGGATTGCGATTCTGCTGCCGGATCTTGTTCCAGGTGAATTCGCGTTCGCCGAACAGTTTGTAGAAATCCGGATGGGTCAGGATAATGTGGCGGGCGAGCCTGGCGAGCTCGCGCACCGTCATCTTGTTGGCGGGATCCGGCAGCCCGCTCGAATTGCCGAAGGTCGACTTGGTCAGGCCAATCTCTCGCGCGCGCCGGGTCATCATCTCGGTGGCGAAGGTGCGCTCGTTGCCGGCCATGGCCTCGGCCAGGATCATGCAGGCGTCGTTACCGCTCTGGATGATGGCGCCACGCAGCAAATCGTCGACCGAAATCTTGCTGTGGATCGCCGCAAACATCGTCGAGCCGCCCGAAGGCGCGCCGCCCTTGCGCCAGGCATTTTCACTGACGCGATATTCGTCGGTGAGCTTGACCTCGCCTTTCTTGATGGCGTTGAAGACCACCTCGGCGGTCATCAGCTTCATCATGCTGGAGGGCGCGCGCAACTCGTCGGCGTTCTTCTCGAACAGCACGCTGCCGCTGGAGGCCTCGATCAGGATCGCGGTCGGCGCATCGCCGTCGAAGCCGCCCTCGACCTCCTTCTTTGCGCCCTGCACGCTGTTGTTGGCGGCGTAGACCAGCCCGCCCCACCCGACCGCCATGGCGACAAGCGCCGCCAGCAGGCCGCCCCACAGGGGTCGCTTCGCGGACCCGGATTTGCGGGTGGATGAGATTTCGACTGCCATCGGGATGCCTTGAAGCCGGCCTTCTACCAGTTGGACGTAGCGCAAACAACACGGGGTTTGCCGGATGCCGCGGCGCCGATCTGATTGCGGTACCGATCAAACGATCTTATCCTGCCGCTTTGAGGTTTCCTCAACAAAACCCCCGAAACAAGGCGGAAAAGCGATGCCATCCACACGCACGGTCAGCGCCAATGGCATCGATATTTTTCTGCGCGAACAGGGCGAAGGTCCGCTCGTCGTGCTCTGCCATGGCTGGCCGGAATTGTCCTATTCCTGGCGGCACCAGATCCCCGTTATCGCGGCGGCGGGTTTTCGGGTCGCGGCCCCCGACATGCGCGGCTTCGGCAAGACCAGCGCGCCCGCCGAGGTCGGCGCCTACAGCATTTTCGACCATGTCGGCGACATGGTCGCGCTGGTGCAGGCGCTCGGTGAAAAGCAGGCCGTGATCATCGGCCACGACTGGGGCGCCCCGGTCGCCTGGCATGCCGCATTGTTCCGGCCGGACATCTTCACCGCCGTGGCGGGGCTGAGCGTGCCGCCGCCGCTCCGGGGGCGCGGCCGGCCGCTCGATACCCTGCGCGACAGCGGCATCACCAATTTCTACTGGCAGTACTTCCAGACCCCCGGGGTCGCCGAAGCCGAGTTCGAGCGCGATGTCGACTTGTCGATGCGAACCCTGCTGGGACGCGGATTTTCCGATCCCTCGGCGTCGATGTTCGTTGAGGATGGAAAGGGATTTCTCGGCAACCCGCGCGCCGATTTGCCGTTGCCGGCCTGGCTCAGTGAGGCCGACCTCGCTCATTTCAGCGAGGCCTATCGGCAATCCGGCTTCCGTGGCGGGCTGAACTGGTACCGCAACATCGACCGCAACTGGGAACTGACTGCGCCGTGGCAGGGCGCGCAAATCCACCAGCCCTCGCTGTTCATCGCGGGATCGAAGGATTCGGTCATCACCGGCCTGATCGGCGCCAAGCGGGTCGGCGATATGGAGCGGGTACTGCCGGGATTGCGTCAGAAGCTGATCATCGAGGGCGCCGGCCACTGGATCCAGCAGGAATGCGCTGCCGAGGTCAACGCGGCGCTGGTCACCTTCCTGAAGGCGACGGCGGCTTAGCCGGCAGGCTCAATAGAGCCCGCGTCCGGTCAGTAATTCACGGGGACCGCGCGGATCGACCGGCGCATAGGCGCTGACCGGCCTGATGCCGGGAGCAAACCGCGGGTCATTCTCGTAGGACACCGTGCGGGGATTTTCGATCGCGCGTCCGGCCGGACGGGTACGGCTGGAGGCGGACATCTCGGACGTGGCGTTGATCGAGGCCAGATCCTGCGAGGTGTTGCCGAGGCTGTAGGGCCTGCCCTCCGGCATCGGAACCTCACCACGGATGGCGCGGGCCGAGACCTCGGGAACGAACGGGCGGGCCGAAGCGACCCGCACCAGCGAGGGCGACGGCGCCGGTTCGCCGGTGCGCAAGGTCGCGACCAGCTGGCGGTCGTCGGAGCCCTCGAGCGGCGCCCGGCCGACATATTCGACCCGTACGCGAGCAACACCTTTGCTTTTGAATTCAAGTAGTTCGGAGGCTCTGTTCGAGACGTCTATCAGGCGATTGCTGTGGAAGGGCCCGCGGTCATTGACGCGGACGATCAGCGATTTGCCGTTAGAGAGATTGGTCACCCGCGCGTAGCTGGGAATCGGAAGCGTGGGATGGGCAGCGGTCAGCGAGCTCATGTCGAAGACCTCGCCATTGGCGGTCAGCCGGCCGTGGAAGTCGTCGCCGTACCATGAAGCCATGCCCTCGGCGCGGTAGTTGGGGTCATGTTCCGGCACGTAGACACGGCCAGCGACCGAATAGGGCTTGCCGACACGGTAGGTGCCGCCGCCCTTCGGCACCGGGTCGCCCATCGCGACCACCCGGGGACTGGAGGAAACGCCATATTTGGGATCGACCTTGCTGGCGAACTTGCCCGACGAGGCGCAGTTGGCGAGCACGAGACACGCGGCCACCGCGAGCGCGCCTCGCGCCGCCCCGGCCGCCCGATTTGACTGTCGAATCCCCATCCGCCCCAATTACCATTTCGCCGGCCATGCGCCACCTGGCGACCTTTGCCGGTCACGTCCTGATGTAGCCCACCTCCACATCAAGTCGTGAAGATAGCGCATCCGGATCAAGGCGGAAATGGGGAGAGCGGCGGTGTGGTGAATCAATGGTTGCCGCGGCGTGGCGCGACATCCCCGACGGTCGCACGGGAAGAATGCTAGCGGGTCAGCGACGTCGGCGGTGCCAGCGGCGCGCCGCCGGTCGAGATCGCGCCGGTCGTCTGAACCGGAGGCGGCTTCTTTGGCCTGGCCGCCGCCGCTTTCGGCCTGGGAACCGGAATGGCTGCCTGCGCCGAGGCAATCGGACGCTGCAGGAGTTCGAGCTTCCCGGACAGCGCCGCGACCTGATCGGACAACCGCTTGATTTCGGCCTGCTGTGCCTGTTGCGCCGTCAGCAACCGTTCGGTCGATTGCACCGACCCTGCGATCTGTTGCTGCAGGGCCTGCAGGTCGCGCAGCCCGATTGGCTTCTCGGCAACAGGCGCAGCCGTACTGGCGACGGAAGTCGAAGAAGAAGGAAATCCCGGAACGGCAATGCCGAAGGCCCGCGAAGCCAAAGCGGTTCCCGAGCCGAAGCAAGCCAGCATCACGGCGACGACGATATGGAAGAGCGGCCCCCGTCCGGCATCTTCGTCCTCGGTATCGTCGATGTCGTCGTCCGTTCGGTACGTCACGGTACGCCCCCAAAAGCCCCTACCGCCAAGCCTCCCAACCGCAATGCCTTGTCGAGGTTAATTCTGCGTTTAATTTTGGCAGGGGCAAGGCGACATTCGATGAAAATCCCAGGGCGTAGCACCCTCCTGGACCCCCGCATGGCAACGCTGCGCCCTCTCGCTCGTTCCTCCCTCGCCCGGGCGAAAACTGTTGTCCCAAAGCATCACTCGGGGCGGATCTTCGATCCCGCCCCGGAATCCTTTTGACTGTGCGCGGTCTCGTGGCGTTGTGTCGTGCCCAGGGGCGCGAAGGATTTTTGCGATGATTGAGACGGTTACAGCGGTTTTGGGTCTGTTGAGCGCCGGCATTTTCCTTGCCCACGCATTTGAGGGTTTTCGTTCGAGGGCGTGACCTCGGCGATGACCGCCTCTTTTCAGAAAGCGGATTCCGAAAGTTTTAATCAATTCGGACCAGCTTCGAGAGTAGCAGGTGCAACATGCGTAATCATGACTTGGTGTCCGACGGTTTCCTCGCTTTGACTGCAGCCGGCTTCGTGCTGCTGTGCTCGAGCTTGCTGGCTTTCGCGTTCGCTTAGGACCAGCGGCCGGATCCCGGCTCTATACCCAACGCCAGCGCTTCGGCCGGGATTGCTGGAAGGTGATCTTCAGCCGGCCCTTTTGTTGATGAGGTTTTGGGCCAGCACCTGAACGGCAGCGCTCGGCAGCTGTATCCCGGAAAGCTTCCAGCCGTCCCCTTCGAAATGAAGGCTGACGCCGCCGGCGTTCTCGCCCTCTCCCAGCGAGAACATCAGCTCGACCGGCTTGATGAGCGACATGCCCCTCAACGTTTCGAGGACGTTCGAAGTGTCGAGCTCGCTGAGGCTTCGCATCCTCGCAATCGCGTTGCCGTCCGAGTTGATGGCGCCCTTGTTCAAGAGGTCGGTCAGATTTTCCGCGGTCAACATTCTGGCGATCATCGCATCGGCGACAGAAGCCCCGTAGGTATTGGCGGCCAGCCGCTCCAGTGGCTTTACCGGGCGGTCACGGCCCAATTGCTTCAAATAGGCGGACACGATCTGATCCACCAGCGACCGGCGCAGGCGGACAACGTCCGTCCTGGCAAGAACTTCCGCAGCGTCTGCCGCCTTCGCCGCTTCGGCCAAACGGGCCAGGGAGACCACAGCTGATCCAAGGTAGATTCCAACCGCAATGATCAAAGCCAAAAGGGTTCCCAGGAACCACCGCATGAGACACATCCTGAATCGCAGATAAGTTAAAGGTCATCTATGCCGGCAAATCGGCCGTGCCAAGGTCCTCAGCTTTGCGGACTCATCTCGCTGACAATGCTTGAGAGGCAAAATGCCCGCATCAGCGGCCCATTCAACGAGTTCGTTCATTTCACCTCCACCGCGCGAACCATCGCCCTGCCCGTCGCGGGTCCACGGCAATTGATTCTCGCCAGACCGGTCGGGTCCATGTCGCGCCCAAGTTCGCGTTGCGTTCGGCACCGCCCTGCGCTAAGCGACTAAAATCATGGATTTGGAAGGGTGGCCGAGCGGTTTAAGGCACCGGTCTTGAAAACCGGCGTGCCTGCAAGGGTACCGTGGGTTCGAATCCCACCCCTTCCGCCAGTATACTGTTCTCCCTTGTTCGCCATCGTTCGGAACGCACAGCAAAATCAGCGCGTTACGCCGGAGAGCTGTACATCTTCATTCGCCGGTATTCTCCCCAATCAGCGCTGAAACCGTAGCTTGCGACCGTGGGCAAATGCGGTGTACTTCCGTCCCGTTTCCTTGCCTGTTTCAAAATGGATTGCTGTTTCGAGTCAGATAGTGAAACAGTGAAACGCTGCGCGCAAATCGCAAGGGGCGGATCATCACTCCTCCCTGCGAGGTTGATTTCATTGAATGTTCCCACCGTCCAAAAAAAGCTACGACTTGCAACCACGGTAAGCGGTTCGTGATGCGCAGTTGCCTCTGGGTCGAGCCGGAAAGCAACATTGGACAATCAAAACGTCCGCCATGAGCCAAGCCGCCATCCGATGATAAACCTATAGGTATTCCTCAACAGCCCGCCTGCGTGCCCGCCGACAATCTGGGATTCGGCTGTGTTGCTTCGGCAACAGCGCATTGCGCCTAAAGGCACGACCTTGCCTGCTCAGGCGATGGCGATTGGGCGGATCGGCGAACCGGTGCTGCCTGAAAGCCGAAGCGGCAGTGCAACGAACAGAACGCGCGGACGGCGTAATGAACCGACCTCGTCCAGATTGAGATTCTCCATGATGTGGATGCCCTCGTCGACCAGCATGATCGCATGCACGGAGACACCCGGGGTAGGCAGGCATTCGTAGCCTGGGGTGTCAGATCCGACGAGCGTGGCGCCACGTTCGACCAGCCATCGCGCCGCCTTCTCGCCCGGTCCCGGCATGCCACCTTTCCGACCAATGAACATTTCCGGGTCGGACCAGTACCGCGCCCAGCCGGTACGGATCAGCACGGCATCGCCGGGTTGAATTTTGGCCTTGGCGTAAACCAGCGCCTTCTCCAGATCAGCGATCGAAATCTCTTCGGACGGCTGCAGGCAATCCACGCCCTTCGCGGCGGCGACATCGATCACGACAGCGCCTTGCAGGATCGGTGGAATGTCCGCTGCATTATGCTGGCGGTAGCCATCGCGGGTTTCAACCTCCGAAACCTTGATGCCGCCATGCAGACAGCCGTCGCGGGAAAAATGGCCGAGCGCGTCGATGTGGGTTCCGGAGTGCCCCGAAGTCACGATCACCTCATTGGCGAAACTGGAGCCATCCATCCGCTTTGCAGGATGCGGATCTCCATGACGCCGGTGCAGCGCCAGGGAATACGGAATGTGCTGGTGATATACCGGCATAGACGGCGCCATCGCATGCGACAATTCATAAATCTTGGCTCCTGCCCCGACGGCAGCCAAGAGATTCGGATCGAATGCAGGTAGTCGGTTACTCATGGCGGACACCCCGGTTGATTGAAAATGCTAGACGCCGATCTTCGGCGCGCGGTGCTTGTCGAGGCCAATGGCGATATTCTTCTGCTCCATGTAGATTTCGAAAGCGTAGTCGCCACCGTCGCGGCCGATGCCGCTGGCCTTGACGCCGCCGAACGGTGTCGGGAGATGGCGTACATTCTCCGAATTGACCCACACCATGCCGGCTTCAACGCCCTGCGCGATCCGATGGGCGCGGCCGACGTCTCTGGTCCAGATATAGGCGGCCAGCCCGTAACGCACGTCGTTGGCGATGCGCAAGGCGTCCGCTTCGTCCTCGAAGGGAATGACGGTCAGCACGGGCCCGAAGATTTCCTCCTGCGCGATCCGCATGGAATTGGCGGCGCCGGTGAACAGGGTTGGACAGACAAAATTGCCCTTGCCGTCCAGCGCGCGGGTACCGCCGGTGGCGATCTCAGCGCCGTCGTTTCTGGCGTGCTCCGCATAGCTCAGCACCTTCTCGACATGCCGTGCGTGGATCAGCGGCCCGATCTCGGTTGCCGGGTCAAGCGGGTGCCCGACCCTGATCTTCTCGACCCGCGCCTTGAGTTCTTCGGCGAACTTGTCGTAGATCGAGCGCTGCACCAAGGCCCGGCTCGACGACGTGCAGCGCTGTCCATTCAGGCTGTAGATCATGAACAGCACCGCATCGCGGGCGCGGTCGAGATCCGCATCATCGAACACGATCACCGGATTTTTGCCGCCCAACTCGAAGTGAACGCGCTTCAGCGTCGGAGCCCCCTGCGCCATGATGTGGCTGCCGGTAACGGACTCGCCGACAAAGGCGATGGCCTTGATGGACGGATGCTCGGTCAGCGCCTTGCCCGCACTCTCGCCGAAGCCGTGAACCAGATTGACAATGCCTTTCGGGAGGCCTGCCCCTTCGAACACTTCGCTCATGATTTCGGACAGGATGACCGCCGACAGTGGACTCCATTCCGCCGGCTTGTGAACGATGGTGCAACCGGCAGCAAGCGCCGGCGCGATCTTCCAGGTCGACAACATGAAAGGCGTGTTCCATGGCGTGATGACGCCAACCGGTCCGATCGGGTGCCGAACGGTGTAGTTGAGGTGCGTCTCGGTTGGCATCGATAGGCCATCGGAGGCGCCCGGCGCCTTGTCCGCATAGAACCGGAAGTTTTCTGCGCCGCGAAGTGCTGCTTTCGACATATAGCGGATCGCCTGGCCGCTATCGACGCTTTCCACCAGCGCGATTTCCTCGGCGCGGGCCTCGATCGTGTCGGCTATCTTGTGCAACAGCCCACGACGCTTCTCGCCCGGCACGGCTTTCCAAACCTGAAAGGCCTCTTCTGCCGCGCGGGCAGCGCGGTCGATCTCAGCAACGCCGCCGGACGCTACCTTGCAGAGCACCGAGTTATCGTTCGGATCGAGATTGTCGAAGGTTTCGCTGCTCGGCACCGCTTCCCCGGCGATGCGGTGCGCAACCGGCGAACTTCTGAAGCGCTTCAGATATTGCGCCGCCTTCAGCAGATTGCCCGTCAGTTCATCGTCGGCCAGAAGCTTGTTCATGCCGCGCTCCATTTTTTGTCTTTCGGAACCAAGGTCGATCTCTCTTTGCTCAGGACAGCGTTCCATCGGACCAGGCGATCTCGCCTGCAATGAAAGTCAACCGCGCCTTCGTATCGGCAATCGCAGGCGGCGCGCTTTCCAGAATGTCGCAATCGAGAACGGCGAAATCGGCCAATGCCCCGACGGCAATGCGCCCGCGCCTGTTTTCATGGCCCATCGCGAACGCGCCGCCCTCGGTATAGGTCTCAAGCGCCGCCTGCGGTGAAAGCGCCTCGGCTTCGTTGAGAACAAATCCCGCCGAGGTCGCGCGGCTGATCGCCGTAGCGATGCCGAGATACGGCGACAGTGGTCCGATGGGGTGATCTGAACTTCCGGCTATCACGATCCCAGCTTTGCGCAGACTGGAGCCGGGATAGAGGCGCTGAGCCCGCGATGGTCCCACGGCCTCGGCAAACGAAGCCCCGAGCCGGTGCAGAAAGCCATATTGCGGAACCACGATTGCGCCCAACGCGCGCACCCGGGCCGTCGCGTTCGCCGCCGGAACCGCAAAATGCTCCAGCCGATGGCGCGCGCCGGCGCGAGGTGCTGCAAGCTGTGCGGCCTCTAGACAATCGAGCCAATTGGCAATGCCGCGATCGCCGATCACATGCGCCGCCAATTGCCACCCCGCCGCATGCGCTTCGGTCACCTTGGCGCGTAGGCCGGCGGTATCTTCCATGAACAGGCCGCAGGTGTCACGGTCGGCATAGGGTTCCGAGAACGCCGCGGTACGCGCACCGATGATACCATCGACAAAAAATTTCAGAGTGTTCACCTGCCAGCGATCGTCGGTATCCGAGGGCACGAGGCCTCGCTGTCTGGCGGAAGCCGGGTCGATCCGCAGCATGAACCCCATGCGCAACGGCAGGCCGCCGCCATCGCGCAGTTCGTTCCAGATATTCCATTCAGTCTCGAATCCAGTGTTGAAGCCGACGGCCGCCTCGACTGCAGCAACCATCCCGTAGCGCAGACACTCCTGCGCAACCTGCCGGATGGCGGCGATCATGCGTGCCGGGGCCGGCGGCGGCATCAATGCAGCGACGGTATCGGCCGCATTCTCGGTAAGAACCCCGGTGAGCCGCCCGTTCTCGCGCTCGATGGTGCCACCCACCGGATCGGCCGTACCGACGTCAAAACCGGCAAGCGACAGGGCCGCGGAATTGGCTACGGAGAGATGGCCCCCGGTACGGCGTAAAAGGATGGGCCGGCCGCCGCTCACTGCATCCAATTCCTCGCGCGTCGGGTGCCGCTGTTCGGCAAGGAATTGCTCGCTGTAGTCGGCCGACATCACCCATTCGTTGCGCCCCGCGGCAGCACTCGCACGGCGCACCCGCTCGAGCAATGCAGCGACGGTCGCTGCCTCCGGACCGAGTTCGAGGTTCGTGAGTTCTTGGGCGCGCATGAACAGATGGAGGTGGGCGTCCGTCAGGCCCGCCACCAAGCGGCTATCCTGCAGGTCGATAACGCGATCGGCGGAAGGCGCGTCGCTACGTTGGCCGATCCAGCGAATGCGACCGTCTTCGACCAGGAGGCTGTCGTGCTCCCGGCCGCGGCCAGCGGCAACGGCCAGCCGGCCGTTCCGCAACAGCGTGGTAGCGGCCCTAGACGCCATCTTTAACCGCGGCGATCATGTCGATCTCTATTTTCAATCCGGTTCGCGCCAGATGAGCGACGCCGACCGTCGTGCGCGACGGCGGATCCTTTGGAAAATACTCGCGGAACACTTCGTTCATCGCGGCGAATTCGTTCAGCATATCGGTCATGTGAATGGTCATCTTCAGGGCGGTCTTGAACGACGCGCCGCCGGCCTCCGCCAACACCTTGAGATTGTCGAGCGCAATCCGCGTCTGCGCCTTGATGTCTTCAGGAAAGGCCCGCGTCACCGGGTCCGAGCCGGTTTGTCCCGAGATGAACAACAGCTTGTCCCAGCGGATGGCCGGCGAATAGGGAATGCCGGGACGTAGGCCCGTGGGCGGAACGATGACGGTACGTGACATGAGTTTTCCTTCTCTCGGTTGCGGGATTCTAGATGCCGGAGGCGCCGGTGTCGCGATAACGATCGCCACCGCCGATATAAGCTGCGAGCACGCGCGGATCGTTGCGAAGCTCCTGGGCCGGCCCGAAGGCCACGACGCTGCCGACTTCGAGCACGAAGCCACGGTCGGCGACCGAAAGCGCCAAGTGTGCGTTCTGCTCCACGAGAATGCCCGTCATGCCGTCGGCCTTCAACCGGTCGATCGCCTCGAAAATCTCCTCGGTCACCCGCGGCGCCAGACCGGTCGACGGCTCGTCCAGCATCAGCAGCTGCGGCTCGGCCATCAGCGCGCGGCCGACCGCCACCATTTGCTGCTCGCCGCCGGAGAGCGTGCCGGCGAGCTGGCGCCTTCGCTCGCCCAGCTTCGGCAACAGCTCGTAAATTCGCTCCAGTGCCGCCGTCATGGCGGCGCGCCCCCTCCCGCGCAACAGGAAGGCGCCGAGCCGCAGATGATCCTCGACGCTGAGGCCTGGAAACAGCTCGCGCCGTTCCGGCACGATGACGATTCCGCGCGCGACCCTGGCTTCCGGCCGCAGCGCCTTGAGTTCTTCGCCGTTGAACGTCACCGAGCCCGAATTCTGCTGCAGCACGCCCATCAGGCTGTTGAGCAGCGTCGTCTTGCCTGCTCCGTTGGGACCGATAAACGTTACGAACTCGCCGCGCGCGACATCGAAGCTCACGCCGTCGATAGCGGTGCCGGCGCCGTAGCTCACGGTCAAGTTTACGACCTCAAGCAGCTTTGTCACGTGAACCACCGAGATATGCCGCGATCACAGCCGGGTTGGCCTGCACTTCCGAAGGAGCACCTTCCGCGATGATCCGGCCGCGATCGAGCACCACCAGCCGCTCGACACACCCCATCACCAGTTCCATGTCATGCTCGACCAGAAGGATCGTGACGTGCTCCGCCTGAAGCTGGCGCAGAACTCTTACAAGCGTCAATTTTTCGGAGAAGCGGAGGCCCGCTGCAGGTTCATCGAGGAGAAGGATCTGTGGATCGGCAGCCAACGCCCGCGCGATCTCGACAATACGCTGCTTGCCCAGCGGAAGGCTCGCCGTTGCCAACTCGGCCTCGGCGCTCAATCCGACACGTTCAAGGGCCAGCCGTGCGGTGGCCAGCACCCGCTGGTTCTCGGCATTATCAAGCGCAAACAGCCCGCGCAGGAAACCCGCTTGCGTTCGCCAATAGGCGCCCAGCGCGACGTTTTCGATGACGGTGAGTTCTGGCACCAGTTGGACGTGCTGGAAGGTTCGCGCCATACCGCGCCGCACGATGGAATGGCTCGCGGGCAACTTTTCATTCGACAACAACACGCTGCCGTTGGTCGGATGCAGCAGGCCGGAAATGATGCTGAACAAGGTCGTCTTACCGGCGCCGTTAGGTCCGATCAATCCGACGAACTCGCCCCGCCGCAGCTCCATGTCGACTGCGTCGAGCGCCTGCAAACCGCCAAAGCGAATGCCAATTCCCTGCAGCCGCAGTAACACCGCCTGCCGGTCTTCCTTCATCACCGTCCGCGCAAGACCTTCGCCATCGCTGCTGCGGCCCGCCGGCTTGGGCAAGAACCGTTCGACGGCCGGCCACAGTCCAAGCGGCCATTTCAGCAGCATCACCACCAGGATGATGCCGAACACGATGACTTCCAGATTGCCCGTCGCCCCCCAGCGCGCCAGGATATCCTGCAATGCCCACTGTGCACTCTCCAGTGTCAACGCGCCGATGACGCCGCCGGCGGCGCTCAGCGGTCCCCCAACCACGGCCATGATCAAGACCTTGAAGGACGTCATCAGCGAGAACGGCGACGGGCTAACGAAACGGAGCATATGCACGTAGAGGCCACCCGCGAGTGCCGCGAGCACGGCAGAAAAGACGAAGACCTTGATCCGCAGCACGGTTGTGTCGACGCCAAAGCTCCGCGCCATGCCGTCGTATGATTCTAGCGTGGCGATCGCCCGACCGGTTCTGGACGCACGCAGCCGCGACATCCCGAGCACCGCCAACAATACGATTGCCCAGATCAACTGGCTGTAGAGCCGGTCGTCGGTGAGCGCGAAGCCGAACAGCGACAGCGGCGGGATCTTGTCGAGACCGGAGGCGCCGCCCGTCACATCGTGCCAGGCCGTGAATACGCTGACCAGCGCGATGCCGTAAGCGAGCGTGGCAAGCGGCAGATAATGTCCGCGCAATCGCAGCGTGACGAACCCGATTAGGGCGGCGACCAGCGCCGTCGCGCTCACACTCAGTACCAGCGTGACCAGGGTATCGACCCCATAGGCCCTTGCCACCAGCGCCGAGCCGTAGGCGCCCAGTCCCATGAATGCGCCCTGCCCGAGGGAAATCTGGCCCGCCTGCAGCAACAGCACGAGGCCGATGGCGACCAGCGCATAAATTCCGGCGTAGGCGAAGATTCCGACATAGAACGACGGCAAGACCCATGGCGCCGTCAGAAACACGGCGCTGACCGCAATGGCCAGCATACCTCGTATGGGCATAGCTAATGCCCCTCCACGCGCTGCCGCGAGCTTCGCCACAACAGAATTGGTATGAGAAGACTAAATACGATCGCGTCCCGATATGCGCTCGCGACATAGGCGGAGGTCGATTCGAGCGCGCCCACGATCATAACGCCCGCCAACGACAGCGGATAGTCGATGAGGCCTCCCATCGCACCGCCGACGAAGCCTTTCAGCCCCACCATGAAGCCCATTTCATAATTGGCCGTGATGAGCGGCGCGAGCAGCATGCCGCTGATGGCGCTGAATGCGGCCGCCAACAGAAATGCCAGCGCACCCGCAGCCGTGACCGGTATGCCGCAGAATTGCGCTCCACGGCGATTCATGGCCGAGGCTTGCAGCGCCTTGCCGACAAGCGTGAACTCGGAGAACAGATAAAGCCCGCCCATCGACAGCAGCGCCGTGATCAGAATCGCGAAACTCTGATATGGAATGAACACTGGTCCCATCATTACGCCGCCAGGCATGATCGGATCGACCGCATAGGGACTTGCTCCCCAGATCAGCAGCCCCAGTCCCTGTACGCTCATGGAGACGCCGACCGAGATGATGACGAATACGATCGTGCTCGCATTCGGGATCGGGTGCACGGTGAAGCGGTAGATCAGCACCCCTAGCGGGGCCACCAACATCAGCGCAACCGCCATCATGCCGATAACAGGCAGCTTCAGCCAAAGCGCCCCCCGCGTGATCGCCACCGCGAACGCCGCGGCAGCCACCGCGCCCAGAACGACAAGCAGAGCCTGACGCCAGTCCCGCCGCCACCGGCTGCCATCAAGGACAACGCATAGTGTCAAGCCGCCGATCAACAGATACAGCGTCCCGGGCATCCGTCCCTGCAGCAGGTCGGCGAGCGTCAGCGCGCCGAGCATGACATACTCGCCTTGCGCGATGTTCACCACCCGCGTGACGGTGAACACCAACACAAGACTGAGCGCAAGCAGCGCATAGACGAGGCCGTTGGTCAGCCCATCGACGAGAAGGAAGAGCGCGGTGTCGATCATGCCTTACTTGGAATCGTAAAGCCGGAACTCGCCATCCTTCACGACCGCAATGAACGTGCTTCGTTCATCGAGACCGAGATGATCCGTGGGGCTGTAGGTGAAGATACCGCCCACGCCGACGAACTCCTTGATGCTGCCTTCGATCTTGTCGCGGATCGCGGCGCGCGATGCGTCGAGATCATCGAACTTCGTCCCTGCCTTCATGGCCTCGCCGGCCGCCTTGAGCGCTATGTTGACTGCGTCCCATGACTGTCCGGGGAAGATGTCCACCTTCGGCACGTTGAAGCGCTTCTCGTAGAGCGCGGCAAACGACTTGATGACGGGCTTGAGCGGATTGCTGTCTGGCAGATCGGTATAGACGAGTACCGGCGTGGTGCCCAACAGAGCTCCTTCGACGTCCTTCTTGCCGATCGAGATGAAGGCGTTATTCGCGGAACCGCCGGAGTGATAGATCGGCCCGTTGTAGCCGACGCGCTTCAGCGCCTGATGCACCAGAGCCGAGGATGGCGGAATGGCGTGGATGTAGACCGCGCCCGGCTCGGCCTGACGAACTTTCAACGCCTGCGGCGTGAAATTGGTATCCGTTCGCGAGAAGCGCTCGGACGCAATGATCTCGACGCCCTTGGCCTTGGCGACGCTCTGCAACGCAATCCAGCCGCCCTCGCCGAATGAATCCTCCAGCCCGAGGAAGGCCACTTTCTTGATACCGCGCTTGACCATGTCGGCCACGAGGCCAGTGACCTGTAGCTGATCGGTGCTCGGGGTCTTGAACACCCACATCCGGTCCTTCACCGGTTCGATCACGCTCTGGCCCAGCGCCAGCGAGATATTCGGCACCTTTGCCTGCGTCACCGTTTCCAGGATGGCCATGGAAGTCGGCGTTGTCGTGCAGCAGATCACCACATGAGCGCGATCTTCGGTAATCAGCTTGCGGACATTGTTGACCGCCTTGGTCGGATCCGAGCCGTCATCATAGGTGATGAACTTGATCGTGAATGGCAAGCTGGTGTCGGATGCCAGCTGTTCCTGCCGCAGTTCGATCGCATTCTTCTCGGGCAGGCCGAGTGCGGACGCAGGCCCGGTCATCGCTACCACAGACCCAATGCGCAATTCCGGTTTGTCGGCGGCAAGCGCCGCTGTTGATGTCGCCAACATGGCGATGATGGCGGCGGATAGGATTTTCATGTTTCACCCCAGGCAGTTTTCGAGGAACGATTGATCATCAGCTAGTCCAGAACATAATTTGGCACCGCCTGCAGAAGCGGCGGCTTGGTCTCCTGCATCGCGGAGCCGTCAAAGGTCTCTACCGCCATCGATTCCTCGAACCAGCGGCGCGGCGGCGGGGCCCCCCACAAGGTCTGCCGCACCGGATTGTTCAAGCTCCAGCGGATCGGCTCCGCCGACGGATCGCCGGTCAGGTAATCGCCGGTGTAAAGTTCGAAGCGGTTGCCGTCGGGATCCCGAAAATACACGAACAGAGCATTGGAGATGCCGTGGCGCGCCGGCCCGCGTTCGAGATTGTCGGCGTAACCGGCGCCTGCGAGCATGTCGCAGGCCTTGATGATCGAGAGCTGATCGGGCAACGAAAAGCCAACGTGGTGCGCCGCGGGTCCGGCGCCGGTCATGACAGCGATATCGTGAACGGTCGCCTTTCGGAACAGCCAACTCGCCCAGATGCGGGGGTCCGGCGGCTCCGACTCGGTATATTCGGCGCAACCGAAACCCAGTTCCTGCGTGTACCAGTCGTAGCCGGCTTGCGCGTCTGGCGTGAGCACGTTGACATGATCGATGCGGGTCGGCGACGGGCCCTTGTGCAGATGGTATTGCTGCACCAGCCACGGCACAGTGGCGACCTCGGCATAATAATCTATGGTGAAGCCGAGCGGATCCTGCATGCGCAGCGTGCGCCCTTGGCCCAATACGTCATTGCCCGCCCAACGCACCGGGAGCCCAAGTGCCTCGAACCGCGCTTTCATGCGATCGAGATCTTCTTCGCCGGCGACGCGGAAACCGATGGGCCCGACACCGGCGGCATCGGCCTGGCGCAGCACGAAGGTGTGGTGCTGGCGATCCTCGGTGCAGCGCAGATAGATCCGACTCTCGTCGCGCGCCGTTTCGTGGAGCCCGATCAAATCGACGTAGAAGGCCCGCGCCCGCTCAAGGTCGGTGGTTCGGAACTCGATATGTCCCAATTTCAGGATATTGGCGATATCCTTGATGCGACCAGTGCTCACGGCTACCTCATTCTCATGGCGATGGCGCCCAAATCGGCACGTGACCCGACACCGGACCGGCGCTGCAGCACCGCAGACTATCGGGCGCCCAAGGCCCGTCTGTATCGCGCGCTACCAAGGACCAACAATCTTTGCCGCCAAAGGCCTGCGCTAGCGCGGTGCGTAGGCCACTGCCTTGATTTCAATCATCAGGCCGGGTCGCGCCAGCCCAGCGATTTCGAGAATGGTCCAGGTCGGGAACGGCTCCCTGATGTAGCCGTTCTTGATCTCCAGGAAACGGGCGAGATGGCCCTGCAAGCCGACGTGATAGCTGACCAGTTCGACGATATCGTCGAGCGAGGCGCCGGCCTCCTCCAGCACGATCTTCAGGCGGTCGAAGGCATTGACGATCTGTCCCTCGTCATCCTCCGGCATCGAGCCGTCGGGGTTGAGCCCAATCTGCCCGGCTACATAGATGAAGTCGCCGGCGCGGACGGTGGACGAATAGCCGAACTTCTTGAAGATCGTCGAACCGTCCTTGGTCGCGAAGATCGGGTTGGTGGATTCGATCGCCTGCTTTTTCATAAATTCTCTCCTGTTCAGACGCGCGCCGCTGGCGGCAACGGCAAGTCGAGCAATAACCTGCCATAGATTTCGCCGATGGCATCAGGCTGTAGAAGCATATGGCTGCTCATGGCATGCACATCGCGAAACAACCGCTCGATCCGCGTGCCGGTAGGCAGCACCGAGCCGCCCAATGCGGCAAACATCCGCTGCGCCGTGCGCAGCGCCAGCCGCGATGCCACCGCGATACGCGTGCGCATGGCGGCACGCTCGGCCAGACTGATGCCTCCGCAACGCTCCACCTCGCGCACGATGTCGTCGGCATCATCCAGCAAGGACCTGCGCAGGATGGTGAGCGTGGCTTCGCTGGTAGCCGCCTCGATCTGCGCCACCCGATCATCAACCAGGGCCTTCTGCGCCGCCAGGCTCACCTTGGCGCGGACAATGTTGCGAAACTCTTCCGACACCGCCGAGGCGACGCCGAGAGTCGGCGCCAGCGTGGACATGGCATTGATCGCGTTAAGCGGTGCATCGGTAATCGGGCCGTGATGCGGACATGTCGGATGCCGTCCGCCGTCCTGCAATATTTGCCAGTTCATCCAGCGGTGGGCCGGCACGAAGGTGCGCGTCAGCGCGATGTCCTTGCTTCCGGTGCCACGCATGCCAAGCACGTTCCAGCTCTCGTGATCGACGGCGAAGGCGTCCGCCGGGACCAGCACCACGTGCATGACCGGCTTGCCATCGACCGGTACAGGCACCAGCAGGCCGGCCCAGGTCGCGACATCGATGCCGGACGCATACCGCCAGCGGCCGCTGAGCAGCATGCCGCCATCGACATGCTCGACCTGGATATCCTGGCCGACGCCGCCGGTCAGCAGCGACACGATAGTCGGCTTTCCCGAGAGAAAGACATCCCGTTGCGCCTCGGCGGAGAATTTGCCGATCATGATCACATTGGCGCTCGACAAGCCCAGGATCCAGGCCGTGGACGAACAGCCGCGGGCGATCTCGAACACCGCCTGCCACGCCACGCGGGGCTCGAGGCCGAGGCCGCCATATTGGCTCGGCTGGGTGATGCGAAACAGGCCGTCATCGACCAGCCGTTCCACAACCTCCGAAGTCAGGCAGCGCTGCTGCTCGACCGCGGCGGCCCGACCGCGCAGCCAATCCTGCGTTTGCGTCGCCCGCGCCAGCAGCGGAGCGATCTCGTCATCTGCGTCCAGCCGGGCAATCGCTATTGACGACATCGGTACCATCCGAAAAACTTGCTGCCGGAGCCTAGACCAGCCGGGCTCGCACGATTGTATCGCGCTATACGGGATTGCACATCTTTATCGGATCAACTGAAATTTGACCGGCGATAGTCTGGAAGCTGATGCTCAAGAAGAAGCTCGGAACATGGCGGCTCGATCGTCAGCTGGTCGACTTGCTCACCAGGCATGCCGCCCACGGCCGCCGTCGCAGGTTCAAGAAGGACACCGTTCTTTATGAGCAAGGCGAGGTATCCCCGCATTTCTATTTCGTGCTCAAGGGTCTCGTCCAGATTTCCATCTTTCGTATCGACGGCTCGGAAGTGGTGCTTGAACTGATGGGTCCGGACACCATTTGCGGCGAGGGTTCGGCATTTGACGGATTGCCTAGATTTTCGAGCGCGGCGGCCATCGAGGACACCGAAACCATCGAGTTCGACACCTCTAAGATGACCGAAGTGTTCCGCGAGCATCCGGAATTTGCCCTGTCGCTGCTGCGCATCACCAGCCTGAAGCAGCGGGTCCTCGCCATTCGCCTCAAGCATCTTGCCTCACGCGAGCCGCGAGAGCGTATCATGGAGCTGCTGACGCGGCTGGAAGAAATGTTCGCCATTGACCATGCCAGGGGACGGCTCCTGGTGACGCATGTCACCCACGAGCAGATCGCGACGATGACGGGAACCTCCAGGGTGACGGTCACCCGCACCCTGCAGCGCCTGCGCGAGCAAGGCCGTATCGATATTCTGGACGGCCACATTCTGCTCAAACGGAACACAGTCCTGAAAAAACAGACGTGAGATGTATCGTTTCAGCCAACAGGGATCGGATCAAGCCGGCGCATTACACTGTAGGCGCCCTCGTGATAGAGCAGCGGCAATCGCGCCGTTGCCGGCGCCGCGATATCCTTCACTTCGCCGACGATGATGGTGTGGTCGCCGCCGGGATAGACGCAAGTGAGTTCGCAGAATAGCGCACAATTGGTCTCCGGGATCACGAGCCACTTGCCGTGGCGTTGGCAAGCCCCGACGTCCCACAGCGCCGTATTGCCGGCGAAATAGCCGGATATACCCAGTTGCGCAGCCGTCAGGATGTTGACCGAAAACAAGCCCCGATTCATCACAATCCCCGCGGTCCGGCTCACGTTCTTCGCACAGAACAGCAGCAACGGCGGATCGAGGCTGAGCGAAGTCAGGGAGTTGACGGTCGACCCCACCGGACCGTCGTCGCCCTCCGCCAGCACGACGGCTACGCCGGTGGTGAAGCGCCCCATCATCTGACGAAATGTCCGACTCTCTATCATCCCTTGCGGCCTCGATTGCTGCCTGATCAAGCATCGGGCATTTTTCAAGGCAATGTCGTATCGCGGTACACAAGCGCGGCGGTTTAGCCGGTTAACCGTCGATCGATGACACCGCTGTCCCGCCGCTGACTGGCGACCGCGGCGATAGCACCAATTCGTATTGACCTCGCTTGCAGCGCACCGTCCCATCGCGCCGCAGCTTCTGCATCGTCCGAGTTACGGTGATGCGCGACGCGCCGATCAGATTAGCGATCTGCTGATGGGTGAGGACAATCTTCGGTGATTCCGGCATTGTGATCTGGGACAGTAATTCGGTAATGCGCACTTCCGGCGAGGCTTGCGTGACCTGCAGAAGGCGGCTGGCGAGCATGCGCTGCTTCAGTGCGATGGTCTGCACGACCATGGCCGCCAAATCGGCGTGGGAGGACATCAACTCGCAGAATTCACCGGCCGGGATCGCCAGCATTTCGCTCGGTTCCAACGCGCCGGCGTTGGAGAAGCGCGGCAGGTGATCGAAGGCCGCGCCCTCACCGCACAAGGCGCCGGCGCCGACGATATCGATCAGCAATTCCTGACCGTCAGGGCGAAGCATGGTGATGCCGATCCGTCCCGACACAATGACGAAAATCTGGTCGCTCAACTCGCCCTGGCGGTAGATGGCATCCCCCTTGGCAACCTTGCGGCGCCTCGATGCCGGCACGATCCTGAGCAGGAACTGCGCCATGGCGGAAGGCACCCGCAAGGTCTCGCTGACCTCCTTGCGCCCGCCTGTGGCGTGTGTCGATTCCGCGCGAGCCATGCTGTTCTCCTCGATCCGCGTGCCGGGATCCGGAAAACCCCGCAAGCCGGCGGCCCGACTATAGCGGTTTATGCCGTTGCGGTGTAACGAGAATTCACCCGCGCGACAGCACTACTACCCCACGTCGACGGATCGATCGGCAACAAGCGGCAGTTGGCTCGGCCAGCGAATGCCGCCGTGGATGGAGTTGCAATGAATCTGAGTGTCGCCTGCGGTGATTACGACATAACGCGCCGATTACTCGATGGCTCGATCGGCATCGGTGACCATCGCCTGACGCTGGCGACATTTCCTCCGGAAGAAATGTTTCGGCGGGCGTTCGAGGCGGCGGAATTCGACATCAGCGAACTATCCGTCAGCCTGTTCATGCAACGCGTCGGCCAGGGCACATGTCCCTATATCGGCATCCCCGTCTTTCCCTCACGCGCCTTCCGTCACTCCGCGATTTACGTGCGCACCGATGGCGAGATACGCGCCCCCGTAGACCTGAGGGGCCGCAAGATTGGCGTGCGTACCTACCTCAATACGGCGGCCCTGGTTGTCCGCGGTCTGTTAGCCGATCGGTACGGCATCGCAGCAGGCGAGATGCACTGGCTCGTCGGCGATGTCGACAAGATCGAAAGAGATACGCTGCCCATTCCCCGGCTGTTGCGACCCGTCGATATCCAGGCAGCGCCAAGCGGCGTTCTGTTGAGCGATATGCTGATGGCGGGCGAAATCGACGCGTTGATTCACTACACGCCGCCTCGGGAACTCAGCCAGGACAGGCCGAGGATCAAACGGCTCTTTGCCGATCCCGGCCGCAGCGAACGCGAATACTTTCAATCCACCGGCATATTTCCAATCATGCATCTGGTCGGGATTCGCCGATCCTTGGTCGAAGAGCATGCGCCGCTGGCGCGGCAGGTCTGCGAAGCCTTTGCCCTAGCCAGGAATGCAGCAATCGTCGAAATCTGTTCTGATGCGCCACCGTCGGCTTCACCGAAATGGCCATACGGTATCCTAAAGAACCGATCCGCCTTGGACAGCCTTACGCGTTACGCCTTTGAGCAGGGATTAACGGACAGACAACTGTCCCTCGATGACCTTTTCGTATCAAACCTGCTGGATGAGTAGAACAGGGCCGACCAGGACTCCGTGCCCAGTCGCGGAACATCAATCCTCTGAATCCCATTGATTTTGTCGAGGGTCCTGATCGTTGGGGCCAAAGCTACGGTTCAAAGCCACGGTAAGCTGCTATTCGTGATGCGTGATGTCTCGGGGTCGAGGCAGAAGAAGAAAAACTGAGGCTCGGCATCGAAACGACCGCGTGCCATAACCGGCCGAGCCAGAACTCGGCAACATCAACCGTGTCAACAGGCGATACCGCCGGGGTTCGACATGGAGTGCATTTTTTGGGTTTCCCGATGAGCAAAGGTGTGGACCACTTGTCGAGGCATCCCATGACCAATCAATCCGGTGTATAGCAGCCGCTGCCGGTCCATCTCGTCGCGAAGTCTCTCTGCTTGCTCTTTCACGCTCTTCGTCGGCAAACCGATATCGACCCCCGAACTCTTTTCAATATCAACCTGCCGTCAAACGTTCTCAGAAAACGTAAAAATACGTTCGTCTTTCCTTTGTGAGAAATGCATCGCTCCCACCCTGCTACCCTCGAGTTTTTTATTGCGCGCGTCCGGGGCCCCCGTTGCAGTTCGTGGCTGGACCCGGGCAGAAAGTTTCGCCGGGCAGAACCGGCGCGGTCGGCGGCCGTTGGCCAGGCTTGGTTGGAGGCGGTGAGCAGGCGTCTTTCGCCGTGCGTGAAGCACGCCCGGCTCCAGGGAACGCCTCGCAAGAGTTGCTCCAGATCAACGCTTTCTTCGCGCAACCGACATTCATGTATCGGGAGAGGTCGAAATGAGAAAGACAGCGGAAACCCGGTTGGTCGTCACGGTGTTGCTCCTGTTCTGCGTCGCCGGATCAGTGATGCTCTGCGCACCCGCCTTTGCGCAGGATATACAGGCCTATGCGCAAAGGTCGGCAACGATGACCGTGTCCAGCCGGTTCCCGATGCCCTGCTGGCGAATGCGCGGCGGATGTTCGATGTTCCGGCTGACATGGTCGCCTCCCATGTCAAGGCGACCACCTCGGTTCGCTGCATGAACGGCGCGGTCTGGCTCTGCAATTACGGAGCGAACCTGTCCTGCGGGAAGGCCGACGCCAGCCGCCAATCGCCTGGAGCGGACCGATTCTGTAAACAGAACCCCGACTCTATCGGCGTGCCGATGAGCGCGACCGGTCACGCCACCGTCTACGACTGGAAATGCGTCGGCCGGGACGCGCGCATCATCGGACAGATCGTGGAGATCGACGGTCGTGGTTTCATAGCAGAAAACTGGAAGCAGCTTGAATGAAACACGGCCGCATCAGAGCATGTGACAGCATCTCCGCCTCATCGGTGACGTCGCCAAATGAACGAGGAAAACTCATGCACGCCTTTGCCGCGCTACTTCTCGCTCTCCTGATCAACTCTCCTTCATCGGTCGCGGCAGCGGAACCGTCCAGCCCCTCGCGCAAGCTCTGTGACCCCCAGAAAATCAGGCAAACCAATGTCTGGGTCGACTGCCTGCAAAACGCTCTCGACAAGTCCGAAACCGGCCTCACCACACTGGTGGGCAAGATCGCTGCGGCGATGCGGGCCAATGACATGCTGGAGGAGCCAAAGCGCGACGAGAACAGGAAGCTGTTCGAGGCGACCCAGATGAAATGGCTCCAGCTGCGCGACGACGACTGCAAGTCGTTCGCCGCCAACCATGCCGGGTTGGGGTTCGGCGCCGCGCAGTTTCGTCTTGTTTGCCTGCTGGACGAAACCGTGGCGCGGGAACAGACATTGAAGCGACGCTACCGCGATGATCTGCAGTAGAGCGACACGGATCCATCACCTCCGGCTGCCTCCGCCCCTCCTGCCCTTAAGCCGTACTCGCCGCCAAACCTTCGATTCAAAATCGACAGAAGGGCAGATGCTTTGTTGCAAAAGGCGACGATCCTACACGACTTCTCGCGCCCAAGCCCACCAGTGCCCCTATCTCTAGGGCATACGGCCGCCTTCAAGATGGAAGTTCCAGCCGGCCGCAGCCGTCGCCTGCTCCAGCACACTGCGCACTTGTCCGTAGTTCAGCGAACCGCCGCCGCCGCCGACCGAGACATCGGTGCGATTCTCGTTTCGCGTCCAGCCGCTGATGGTCGTGGTCTCGACCGTCAGCGTTGGCGGTGGAATGCCCCAGCTGCGCTCGACGGCGGTCTCGCGAAAATGAACCGTTCGATCGGATTCCGTCAGGCGACACGACATCCGATAGGTGACCTTGCGACCGCCGAACCACCACTTCGCCCCGATCGAATCGACCTCTGCGCTGTATCCCTGCTGCTGATCGTCCTCGCGGACGGCAAGGCCCAGGCCTCCGGCCTTCTTCTTCAGATCGTCAAGCAGTTCGCGCCTGGCAAGAACTTCCGGCAACTGACATTACCTCGATCAACCCACGCCCCAGGCAACAACCCTGGGGGCCCCGGCCCGTTGATCAGGATCAAGGCCGGACGCTCTCTCTCGTCTAGCGTCATGCCCTCGCAGGCCTGCGCGGACCCAATACCTTGACCTGGGGCAAGGCGGCGAATTGGCCGCGATCTAGTCTCGATCCCGTCGTCAAGGATCGCAGGGGGATGTGTCATTGTCGATTTCCTCGCATTGGTTGCGCTGGCTGCTGATGGCCGTCGCGGTACTGGCCGCTGCGTCGATACTTCTGGTCATCGATCCCTCCGGCGCGTTGCTGTTCCGTGTCGTCGGGTTGATCGGTATGGCGCTGTTCGCGCTGTCGATCGTCACCATGCTGCTGACCTTCCGCAAGGCGCGAAAACTGTCGCCCTGGTCGCTGGCGATCGGTGCGATCGTAAGCGTGCTCTGCACCTGGATCTTTTTCGCGCTGGCCGGCGCTCCACTATCGGCCACGGCGATTTTGCTCGCCATCGCTGCCGGTGCGATGGTCGGGATCGGCTGGTCGCTGACCAATCTGCTGTTCATCGACGGCGAAGCGATACGGGCGCGCGGCAACATCTGGTTTCTGGCGGTGTGGGCGCTGTCCCTGCTGATGACTCAGGCTGCGACGCTGGCGGGCGGGCAAACACCCTATGCCGTGGCGCTGGTTTCGTTTCTCGGGATGGGCCTCGCCGTCGGCAACAGCCTTGGGCTGCTGGCCCGATACGTTCGCGCCCGCGCCGCCATTTCTGTCACCGGAGCGAAACGATGAGTGCCTTCTGCACGCGATGCGGCGCGCCGCTGCCTGCCGACCAAAAATTCTGCACCAAGTGCGGCGCAGCCGTTGATTCGAACCCGCCGGCAGCCTCTGCAGGGACGAAACAGGCTGCTGCGGTAACGCCAGCCACGCCGCCGGCTTCGGGCTTCGGCAAGTCGCGCGCCATCGCTGTCGCGGCTCTCGTGGTCGCCGGCGCGGCTCTCGCAGCGGCTCTGATCATGATCGGACCCCAGTCACCGCCATCGCCACCGAAGTCTTCGACCGCCGCCGCGCCACCCAGGGCCGCGCCGCCCGCGATCCGGCCCGACAGCCCGGCGGCTCCGCCAGCAGGCGCCGCCGCGACTGCGATCCAGGCGAGCCGGTGGGAAGGCTACACCAACACGCGGTATGGCGTGATGATCGACTATCCGGCCGATCTGTTCGCGATCCAGCCGCCGCCGCCCGACAATGCCGGGCGGCACTTCACGGCTGAAAAGGCCGGTGCACGCTTTCATATCTATAGCCACGCCAATGCCTTGAATTTCTCCGTTGAGGAATTGCAGGCCGAGGACGTACTCGATATCGGCGATGCCGAGGCCGTGAAACAGGATGGCGCGAACTGGTACCAGGTCGTGGCCCGCAAAGAGGCCGAGACCATCGTGCGCCGGGTGGTTCTGAGCGAGGGCGGGGCAACGGTCCATCGGCTCGAAATCGCCTATCCGAGAACGGCCGCCACGGCGTTCGAGCCGGTGATCGCGCGAATGGTCAAAAGTTTCCGCGTCGATCCCGCGATTCCCGAAAAGGCCGCCAATGCGGCCGATTCGCCGGTTCCACCTCCAGCCGGGAAGTCCGCAACAAAGCCGCCGGAGGCGAAGCAGCCCGAAGCGAACCGACCAGAGGCAAGCGAGCCAGCGTGGCAGCGCATCGATTCCATCGCGCTTGGGATGCGTATTCCCGGCTATAGCGGCAAGGCCGGCGTATCGGCGGAGGTGCCGGCGAACTGGACGAAATCCGACATGCCCGAACCGAACGTGATCGAGTTCCAGGGGCTCGAATCGGCCGGCGAAGACGTCCTCCACGTCTTGTTCCGTGCCGAGCGCCGCGGCGCCAAGGCGACGCTGGCGAACGAGGCCAAGATCATCAAGACCCGGCTCTCCGAGGGTGCCGACAACTATCGCCTGCTCAGCGAGCGCACGACGCAGATTGCGTTGCGGCCGGCCATCGTGTTCTCGATGCAGTTTTCCGGTTCGGATTGGCCTGATCTGCTGCGCGAGGATGTCGCCATCATCGACGCCGGCCAGGTCTTCTACTTCGTCACCTTCGGCGCGCCGCAAGCGCGCTATGCGGCCGCTAGCAACGTCTTCACCCATGTCCTCGGGACGATCGGCTTCGCGGAGTGAATGCAGTGGGGTGCAGGAATATCTCGCCTCGCCTCCTGATAACCTTGGCGGCGCTGACGCTGGTTGGGCCGGCTCTTGCCGACAGAGAGAAGCTGTCGGATGCGTGGCCCGCCGGGAAATGGATTTTTTCGTTTTATCTTCCCGACTCTTACCTGCCCAATGGATTCTATTACGACCCGAACGGACGCCACTTCATCTTCAAGACCGTCGATCCCGGTTGCAACGAGGCGCATTGCCGGCGCTATTTCATTGGGCCGCACGCCCACTGTGCGAACTACAGCCTCTCCGCCAAACCCGGCGAGTCAACCTCGCCAGTAGGTTATGGGGTCAATGTCACTTTCGCTCCGCGCAGCATAGGCGACGGCATTCAGGGTTATTGGAACCTGGGCTACCAGTCCGAAAGCTCCTTGCAGAGTACCTTTGTCTTCAAGATCGGATCCTGCGTGATGGGCCTCTCCGCCCACGCCGACGAGGCGAGCCCCAGGCGGGGCAATCGCAAATTTGCCCGTCCCAGCGAAGACGAAGTTCTGCAGACCTATCGACAGTTTCATGCCGCGTTTGGCCGATATATCGCCGATCGCGGCTGGACCAACCTCGAAACATCGCGAGCCAAACCCGATTTCGACCGGAAGACACCACTGCCCAGCGACGTGGGTAACGAATCAGGACAGTCGCCGCCTGAGGCGGAGACCGAATCCGCGGTCTCTGACCTCACGCCCGCCGAGATTGCGACTGCGGCAGGGATCGCGGGTGGGGCTGCTTTATTGGGCTCGCTGCTGATGCTGGGGGCTACCGGCGTGCGGCGCGAGGAGGCGATCGCGGCGATCCGCGATCTGCTGCGCGGGCGCGTGCCGGAGGACCCGTTCGAGGCGTGGAAGCGCAAGTACGAGGCGCTGGGCTGGAAGTACAGCGAGAAGAACGGCGTGGCGACCTTCGATCCCGTCGATGGTTCGCGCAACGAGGGCGGCGAGACCTATTCGGCCGAGCGCGGCGGTTTTGTGCGGCCGGTCAGCGAGACGCCGCCTGCCCCGCCGCCGCTGCCGCGCGACGGCGACGTCAACGCGCACGGCGAGGTGTGGAGCGACTACTCGCACGGTTACGTCGGTCGCAACACCTATGAGCAGGACAAGGCCAGTCAGGCCTGGCTCGCCGACAAGGCAAAATCCGACCTCGCCGACATGCAGCGGCCGGACGAGGATGTCGCCGAACTGCAGCGCAAGATCGCAGCGACCCGCCGGCAGGGCGCGGAGATGCGCACCTACTTCAAGGCGCGCGACGAGCTGTTGGGCGCGCTCGGCGGGCAGCGCGGTCGCGAGGGCGTCGATGCGTTGCTCGACGAGCCCCGCTCCGGGCTGTTCGACGAACTCAGCGACCGCCTGCTGACGACGCCCGCCGACAACGACTACCGCAGGGGTCTCGAGGGCCTGCTGCCGCTGGCCGACGTGATCGGCAATCAGATGCGCCCGGGCTACACGCCCACCTACACCTACAAGGACGCCGCGCAGGACACCCTGCTGCAGAGCGGCGCGGCGGCGCTCGATGCGATCCTGACCAAGGGCTGGGCGAGTTCGGCGGTCGGCAGTTCGCTGGCAATGCGCGACGCGGCGCGCGCCGGCGGCGGCGTGCTCGACATCGCGACCGCGGGGGTCAAGTCGGCGGTGACCGACGTGCTGTTCGGCAAGGCGATTCATTACGGCGCCGGCTATGCCGGCGAGGCCTGGCGCGCCGGCAAGAACGCGGTCGCCGGCGTCGCCGACAGCGGAGCTGATTTGCTGGCGCAGGCGAGCCGGCGCTCCAGGGTCGCGACCGACCTGGTCGAGAAGATGCGGGAGAATCTAGCCACGCTGGACAAGGGCGTTCATTACGACGGCTCCGGGCGGCTGCGCGCCTCGCTGACCGACGTGCTGGAGGTGCAGAAGAACCCGCACCAGGTGCGGGCGCTGAAGCAAAGCGGGTCGCTGTCGACCCAGGAAGCCTTCAACCACACGCTGCGCAACGAGGTCTACAAGCCGCACGACCAGATGCTGCTGGAGCGGCTGCGCCAATCGAGCCCGGAACTGGCCGACAAGAAGCTGGTGGTGCACGACTTCCGCACCCCGGGCAAGACGGCCAATCCCATCAACACCGACCGCGACTTCCGGGTATTGACCCAGAACGCTGACGGCAAATGGGTCGAGGTGCCCAAAACAAAATGGGAGCAGCATTCCAACGACGCCTTCGCCGAACTGACCTTCTTCGACAAGACAAAATGCCCTGATGGCATGAGCCCGGCGCAGCAGAAGGCGTGGTGGGCCGAGCAGCACGGCCATACCCCGACCGACCGTGCCTTCCGCGAGGCCGGCCGGGACTACTCCGACCAGATCGGCGACCTGCGCAGCGGCCAGCGCGCCAACCTTCCCGGTGGCGAGGCCGGCGGCACCGGCACCACCCGGATCGCCGAACTGAAGGATATCGCGGCCAAGGCCAAGGATATCGCGGAGGGCAAGGTGCCGCCTCCGTCACAACCGATAAGACTCGCCGATCCGCAGGGGCTGGCGCAGCAGTTCCACGAGAAGGTGACCGGCAATCTGCGCCGCGGCGATCCGTTCGAAGCGATCGCGCAGGCGCAGAAGGGCGTCGACACGCTGGACACCGTGCGCAAGGCCTATGGCGCGCAGAATATTCCGGCCGGCACCCTGCCCGGCAATTTGCGCCAGGCGATGGACCTCGTGAAGTCCTCCAATCTGCCCACCCATCCCGACGCCGCGGTGCTGCACACGCTGGAGGGCAAGCTCGAGCGGCTCGGCTTCAGCGACCTCAGCGACTTCAGCAACAAACTCTCCAGCCAGTTCGAGGGGCTGAAATGGGCGCGATGAGGCCGGGTCATCTCGGAGCAATTCTCGGGGGAGCGACCACCCGGCTTTTGGTCGCCTTCCTGCTTCTGACGTTGATTGGGGTTTGGACCGTTGCGGATGCCCAGCCTGCCTCCGGCAACATCCATGCCGGCATGTTTCCCGACCCGGCAAAGGACCTGCCGCAAGGCTGGTGGTGGGCGAAGGACCAAGGTGCTGTATATCAGCCACCGAAGAAATGGACCGAATCCGTCACCCCGATCTGGGTGCAGACGATCGAGCTAAGCCGCGCCAGCGGATACGTCTACAAGCCCTATCCCAGTACGCCCGGCGGCGTCTGGTGCCGGCCGGAAAGAAACGGCAAATGCGATCTGCCCTTCTTGCGCGTCACGATCGAAATCATGGACGCCGGGGCAAAACAATGCATGAGCGCGCAAAATCTTGCCTTTTCTCAGGAGACGAGATGGCAAAAGACCAGGCTTTCCGAACGGTCCTTCTACTTCACGCGCAACGATCCGCCACAGTATTGGCTGGAATCCTGCGTCGGACGGTACCGGACGGTGGCCAACGTCGTTGGTTACGATGGAGAACCACCCAATCTGGATGTCGCCCGCCATTTCGATGCGGTTGTCGCGCGCCGCATCGGCGGGGCCATCGGTCCCCAATCCCAATCCGGGGATCAGGGTGTTCCAGGAGGCGATCCGTCAACGCCGGTCACATCGAGCGATACGGCCGCAACAGATGGAGGCGCGGTCAACGCTGGTGCGAATGAACTCACCGATGCCGAGATTGCGATTGCGGCAGGGATCGCGGGTGGGGCTGCTTTATTGGGCTCGTTACTGATGCTGGGGGCTACCGGCGTGCGGCGCGAGGAGGCGATCGCGGCGATCCGCGATCTGCTGCGCGGGCGCGTGCCGGAGGACCCGTTCGATGCGTGGAAGCGCAGGTACGAGGCGCTGGGCTGGAAGTACAGCGAGAAGAACGGCGTGGCGACCTTCGATCCCGTCGATGGTTCGCGCAACGAGGGCGGCGAGATCTATTCGGCCGAGCGCGGCGGTTTTGTGCGGCCGGTCAGCGAGACGCCTGCCCCGCCGCCGCTGCCGCGCGACGGCAACGTCAACGCGCACGGCGAGGTGTGGAGCGACTAC
>NZ_JAUYQU010000289.1 GCF_030697065.1 Bradyrhizobium sp. | reverse complement strand
AAACTTGACGGCGGCTTCGCGCGCTGGAATGGTACGATCGCTTCATGCTAGCAGGGCAGGATAAGCCGCGGCGCCTGACGGGCGCCGGAAAGACGGCAGAAGCGCAACTGGGAGGGGCTTTCGTTGCAATCGCTCTTGAAGATAAGCCGGGTAATCGACGCGTTCACCAAATGGGTGGGCAAGCGCCTGGCATGGCTGATCCTGGTGGCGGTGGCCGTCGCCACGGTCAACGCGATCATCCGCAAGACTTTCGACATGTCCTCGAACTCCTGGCTGGAGTTGCAATGGCTGCTGTTCAGCATCGTGTTCCTGTTCTGCGCGCCGTGGACCCTGCTCGATAACGAACACATCCGGATCGACATCATCAGCAACATGCTGAAGAAGAAGACGCGTTACTGGATCGACGTCGTCGGTCATGCCTTCTTCCTGATTCCGCTGTGCATCATCATGATCATAACGGGCGGCCCGTTTTTCATGCGCTCGGTGGAGGTCAACGAGCAATCGAGCAACGCCGGCGGCCTGCCGCAATGGCCCGCCAAGTCGCTGATCATTATCGGATTCATCCTGCTTCTGGTGCAGGGCATCTCCGAGCTGATCAAACGGATTGCCGTGATGCGCGGCGAGATCCCGGATCCACATGCAACCCAGGTGCACGCTCTCGAGGCCGAGGTCGAGCATCTCATCGAAGCGATCGAAAAACGCTGACCGCAGGACGGGGTCGCAGGGGAATCAGATGTCAGCTTTTATTATCGAGAACATGGCGCCGATCATGTTCGTGTCATTGGTCGTGTTCCTGCTGGCCGGCTATCCGGCGGCATTCTCCCTCGGCGCGGTGGGCCTGCTCTTCGCTTTCATCGGGATCGAACTCGGCCAGTTCCGGCCGGACTTTCTGCAGGCGCTGCCCGAACGCGTCTATGGCGTGATGAGCAACGACACGTTGCTGGCGATTCCATTCTTTACGTTCATGGGTCTGATACTCGAGCGATCCGGCATGGCGGAGGACCTGCTCGACACCATCGGGCAGTTGTTCGGCACCATCCGCGGCGGCCTTGCCTATGCGGTGATTTTCGTGGGCGCGCTGCTCGCGGCCACCACGGGTGTCGTCGCGGCTTCGGTGATTTCGATGGGCCTGATCTCGCTACCGATCATGCTGCGCTACGGCTATGACCGGCGCATGGCCTCCGGCGTGATCGCGGCATCGGGCACGCTGGCACAGATCATCCCCCCCTCGCTGGTGCTGATCGTGATGGCCGACCAGCTCGGCAAGTCGGTCGGCGACATGTACGAGGGTGCGTTCATTCCGGGACTGGTGCTCGCCGCGCTCTACGCGTCCTACGCGTTTCTGGTATCGATGATCTTTCCCAAGGCGGCGCCGGGGCTGCCGCCGGAAGCGATCGGCTTCCGCGAGAAAGATGGCAGCCGCGGACTGGTTTCGCTGGGTGTCCTCACGATCGCCAGCGTCGCTTTCGCCTGGCTGGCGATGCGGGGTTCAACGACGCGTGGCGCGGACTTCGTCGTGCTCAGCATGTTCTTCGGCATCGTGTTCGCCTTCTTCGTGGCGGTGCTGAACTGGGTCCTCGACAAGTTCACGGGAAAACGCTTCCTGTCGGCGATGGCCCAGCAGACCACCTTCGTGATGGTGCCGCCGCTGTTCCTGATTTTCCTGGTGCTCGGCACCATCTTCATCGGCATTGCGACCCCCACCGAGGGTGGCGCGATGGGCGCCACCGGCGCACTGCTGCTCGGCGCCGCCAAGCGCCGGCTGAGCTGGGACCTGATCCGGCAGGCGACCGAATCGACCGCCAAGCTGTCGGCTTTCGTGATCTTCATCCTGATCGGGGCCCGTGTGTTCTCGCTGACCTTCTACGGCGTGAGCGGCCACGTCTGGGTGGAACACCTGCTGACCTCGCTGCCCGGCGGACAGGTCGGCTTTCTCATCTTCGTCAATGCGATGGTCTTCATTCTCGCGTTCTTCCTGGATTTCTTCGAACTGGCGTTCATCATCATCCCGCTGCTGGGGCCGGCCGCCGAAAAACTGGGAATCGACCTGATCTGGTTCGGCGTGATTCTCGCCGTCAACATGCAGACCTCGTTCATGCATCCGCCATTCGGATTCGCGCTGTTCTACCTGCGCTCGGTGGCGCCGAAGGAATCCTATGTCGACAAGGTCACCGGACTGCGCATGGAGCCCGTCACTACCGGCCAGATCTACTGGGGCGCGGTACCTTTCGTGGTAATCCAGTGCATCATGGTCGGGCTGGTGATCGCGTTCCCCCAGATGGTGATGCACTACAAGGGCGTCGCTTCGACGATCGATCCCAACACGATCCAGATCGAGGTTCCGCTGATGGAATTGCCGCCACTGGACTTCGGCCCGCCCACGAAACAATAACACCCCCTCAAGCAAAACCCCGGAGCATCGCTCCGGGGTTTGTTCGTTCGCCTGATGGCCGCGGGCATCAGCCCCTGGAGTGCCGTGCCATGAAGTTGTCGTAACCGACTTCAGCGACCTGGAACCACTGGTAACCGTTGTTCGAGAAGGTGGTCAGCGACTCCAGCACCTTCTTGAAGTTCGGATTGCCCGCAGCCGTTTCGGCGTGCAGTTCTCGCGCCGCCTTGAGGCAGGCGTCCATGACGGCCGGCGGGAAGGCCTGCAGCTTGGTGCCGCCGGCGAGCAACCGGCGCAGCGCCGCCGGATTTCCCTGATCGTATTTCGCCATCATCCAGCTGTTGGCGAAATGGCCGGCCTGCTCGAGAAGGCTCTGATAATGTTTCGGCAGCGCATTCCATTTATCGAGGTTGATGTAGGCCAGCAGCATCGGGCCGCCTTCCCACCAGCCGGGATAATAATAGTTCGGCGCGACCTTGTAGAAGCCGAGCTTCTCGTCGTCATAGGGCCCGACCCATTCGGCGCCGTCGATGGTGCCCTTTTCCAGCGCGGGATAGATGTCGCCACCGGCGATCTGCTGCGGCACGGCGCCCAGTTTCTGCAATACGCGGCCGGCAAAACCGCCGATGCGGAATTTGAGACCCTTGAGATCTTCGACCGTCTTGATCTCCTTGCGGAACCAGCCGCCCATCTGGCAGCCGGTATTGCCGGCGAGCAGTGAGTGGACGTTGAAGCCCTTGTAGAACTCGTTCAGGAGCTCCTTGCCGCCGCCCAGCATGTACCAGGCCTGGTTGATGCGCTGGTTGGGTCCGAAAGGCACGGCGGAGCCGAAAGTGAAGGTCGGATCCTTGCCAAAGTAATAATACGACGCGGTGTGCCCGCATTCGACGGTACCGTTCTGCACGGCGTCGAGTACCTGCAGCCCGGGAACGATTTCGCCCGCCGCAAAGATCTGGATCTGGAATTTGTTGTCGGTGGCCTCAGCCACCATCTTGCACATCATCTCCGCGCCGCCGAACAGCGTATCGAGCGATTTCGGCCAGCTCGCCGCCATCCGCCATTTGATTTCCGGCGTCGACTGCGCAATGGCCGGGGCGGCCATGGCCGCGGCGCCCACGACGCCTGCCCCGGTGACCTTGATAAAGTCTCGTCGCTTCATCGATTGATTCCTCCCTGTTTGTGCTGTGCCGTGGCCTTCTTGTGAAGCCTGGAACCAGCATGGAACATTCGGCTCCGGATTTCCATGGCGAATTGGCTGGGGTCACAAAAATGGCCCGGCCTCCTGATGGAGACCGGGCCAAAGCCACGACTTACGGCGTCGCTGTTTCGGGTGCGATCAGCCGCGGGTACGCGAGCGGATCATGAAGCTGTCGTAGGTGTATTCGGCAACCTGCCACCACAGATACTGGTCGGAGCGGTAGGCCTGCATCGCGTCGATCGCCTTCTTGAAGTCGGCGTTCTTGCCGGAGAGTTCGCCCCACAGTTCGTTGGTAGCCTTCAGGCAGGCTTCCAGCACCTCGTTGGTGAACGGACGAAGCTGGGTGCCGCCGGCAACCAGCCGCTTCAACGCCGCGGGGTTCTGCATGTCGTAACGCGCGGCCATCCAGCTGTTGGCGTTCGCGGTCGCATTGGCGATCACCGCCTGGTAGTTCTTGGGCAGTGAATTCCACTTCTCGAGATTGCAGAAGGCGTGAACAGTCGGACCGCCTTCCCAGAAACCGGGATAGTAGTAGTACTTGGCGACCTTCTGGAAGCCGAGCTTCTCGTCGTCATAGGGTCCGACCCATTCGGCGGCGTCGATGGTGCCCTTTTCGAGCGCGGGATAGATATCGCCACCGGCAATCTGCTGCGGCACGACGCCGACCTTCTGCAGCACCTGGCCGGCGATGCCGCCGATCCGCATCTTCAGGCCGGACAGATCCGCAACCGTCTTGATCTCCTTGCGGAACCAGCCGCCCATCTGGGTGCCGGTATTGCCGCAGGCAAAACCGATCACGTTATGCTTCTTGAAAAGCTCGTTGGCGAGCTCGTTGCCGCCGCCCTGGGAGAGCCAGGAATTCTGCTGGCGCGCATTGAGGCCGAACGGGACCGAGGCGAAGATCGCGAAGGTCGGATCCTTGCCGACGTAATAATACGCCACCGTATGGCTCATCTCGACCGTGTTGTTGGAGGTGGCGTCGAGCGCCTGCAGGCCCGGGACGATCTCGCCCGCCGCGAACAACTGAATCTGAAACTTGTTGTCGGTCATTTCCGCAACCTGCTTCACGAAATAGTCAGCGCCGCCGTAGATCGTGTCGAGCGACTTCGGGAAGCTCGACGTCATGCGCCACTTGATCTCGGGCGAGGATTGCGCGATCGCCGGCGAGGCCACGGCGGTGGCTGCGGCACCGGCCGCGGTAACTTTCAAAAAATCACGACGCTTCATTCAGCTTCTCCTTGTTGGGGCAATTACTTCCCGGATTTCCTGGAGCGGCAAACTCGGCGAAGCGGTATCTGCGTCCGCCGTAGGCGCTCTGGCGGGTGCGCTTTAACACGGAAATTCGGGTTCGGAAAACCACGACAACGGCATGACGATGCCGACTAAACGAAAGTCGCATATTTCCCGAGAAACAGCCTCAGGCGGCGGCGATAACGCCCTGGAGCTGGTCGCGGACCTTGACGCCGATCGCGCGATAGATTGCCGCATGCGGGCCGTCCGGCTCGCTGTCGACCACCGGAGTTCCCGAATCCGAGGTGGCACGAATCGACATGTGCAGCGGGATTTCGCCCAGGAACGGCACTCCGAGCCGTTCCGCCTCCAGCCGCGCGCCGCCATGCCCGAAAATATCAGATCGCGTGCCGCATTCGGGACACTGAAAATAGCTCATGTTCTCGACGATGCCGAGAACGGGCACGTTGACCTTCTTGAACATCGCCAGCCCCCGTCGCGCGTCGATCAACGAAAGATCCTGTGGCGTCGAAATGATGACCGCGCCCCGGAGCGGCACATTCTGCGCCAGCGTGAGCTGCGCATCGCCGGTTCCGGGCGGCATATCGACCACCAGAATATCGAGGGTGCCCCAGGCGACGTCGCGCAGCATCTGGGTGATCGCCGACATTACCATCGGCCCGCGCCAGATCATCGCGGTCTCCTCCTCGACCAGAAAACCGATCGACATGATGGCAAGGCCAAAACGCTGGATCGGAATCATCTTCCTGTTGTCGTCCAGCTGCGGCTTCTCGTGAATCCCGGTCAGCCGGGGCACCGAGGGCCCATAGATATCCGCATCGAGCAGGCCGACCCGCAAGCCGAGATCGCGCAGGCCCAGGGCCAGGTTGAGCGCCGTGGTCGATTTGCCGACTCCGCCCTTGCCGGAGGCCACCGCGATCACCGCGGCAATACCCGGGATTTCCGACTGCTTCGACATCGGCGAGGCCGGACTCTGCGGCGGGCGATGCGCCGAGACCGGCTGCACGCCGTGCGAATGGCGATGCGGGGCCGGCGGCGCTGCGGCCGCGGAACCGGGTTTGCGCTCGGCGGTCAGCGCGATCATGGCGGCGGTGACGCACCTGACGTCCTCCACCGGCTGGATCATTCCGGTTGACGGCGGAAAGCTGGTGGGCTGATCCGCCTGACCGTCCAACCCGCGTGCGGTGCCGCGAGCAAGGCGGCGCCGAACCGCCGCCAGCCGGAGGACCGGCGCGGGCCGTGGTCCCCATGTTCGGCGTCCAGTTCGGCACACACCTGCCGAAACACCGCGTGGCCGTCCTGGTCGCGGGCTTCTTCCCACGACTTCAATCGGTCGACCATGTCGTAGACGGCGCGCAGCAGGGCAACGGCGGCCAGGTAG
>NZ_JAUYQU010000280.1 GCF_030697065.1 Bradyrhizobium sp. | reverse complement strand
AGACTCTTAATCATCGGGTCCCAGGTTCGAGCCCTGGTGCGCCCACCAAGTCCTTCAAGCACATAGCGATCTAGCCGACGCGAGAACCAGCCGCGTTTTGTTCTCTTTTCGAGCTTTGGCACCGCCCTTCTCGCATGGGTTGGTAGCGATCGTGCCGCGGCCCTTGGCGAACGACATGATGCGGGCCAGCACCGTCCAGGCGAAGTCGGCCTTACCCAGTCACAGCCACAAGATTTTCTTGCGGTACTCCAGATCGGTCAGCAGCGGAGCCGCCGGCCCCTGGTGAAACACTGCGCCGCGCTCCAGCGCGAAGACCCGGTCGGCCAGCGCCAGCACCAGATCGAGGTTGTGTTCGACGATCACGATCGAGGTATGCCGGCGCAGTTGGTCGAACACTCCAAACAGTTCGAGGATCACGGTCGGCGCCAGGCCCTCGAACGGCTCGTCCAGCAGCAGCAGCTTGACGTTGCCCGACATCGCGCGGGCCACCGCCACCATCTGCTGCTCGCCGCCGGAGAGGTAATCCGCCGCGATATCGAGCCGCTCCTTCAGGCGCGGAAAATAATCGAGGATCTGCTCCTCGCTCCACACCACGCCGTGGCTGCCATCGGTCTTGCGCGCGAGGCGGCCCAGCGAAAGGTTTTCCCGCACGGTCATGCCCGCGAACAGGCCGCGGCCCTGCGGCACATAGCCGATGCCGGCGCGGGCGATATCCGGCGCCGGGGTGCCGGCGATATCGCGGCCCTCATATCGCATCGTGCCGGACGCCAGCGGCACCAGGCCGGCGATGGTCTTCAGCAGGGTGGACTTGCCTGCGCCGTTGCGTCCGAGCAGCGCCACGATCTCGCCTTCGCGCACATCGAGCGTGGCGTCGTGCAGGATATGGCTCTTGCCGTAGAACGTGTTGACGCCCTCGAAGTGCAACACTTGCGCCGAATCCCCCCGGGGCGCATCGCTTCGGCTGTGCTCGACCTCGGGAATCCCGGTGCCGGTATAGATCTGCTGCACGCGGCGGTCGCTCCGCACCGCGTCGGGCGTGCCGGTCATCAGCACTTCGCCCTGGTTCATTACGGTGACGGCCTGCGAGAAGCCGAGCACGCGATCGATGTCGTGCTCGACGATCAGCACCGGAATGTTGGCGGCAACGTTCTTGATCAGGCTGGACACCCGCTCGCGCTCGGCGGCGGCGAGGCCGGCCAGCGGCTCGTCGAGCAGCAGCACCTTGGGCTTGGAGCCGAGCGCGATGCCGAGGTCGACCAGCCGCTGTCCGCCATAGGACAACTCGCCGCCCTGGATTTCCTCGATGCCTTCGAGGCCGAGGAATTTTACCAGTTCGGCGGTCTCGGCGTGAACTTCCGGATAGCCGTCGATATCCCGCCAGAGGTTGAAGCGCATGGCGCGCTGGGCCTGCAGCGAGAGCCGCAGGTTTTCGTAGATCGAGAGTTCCTTGAACAGATTGGTGATCTGAAACGATCGGGCCAGCCCGCGGTGACAGATCAGCTCGGACGGCACGCCCTGTATCTCGTGCCCATCAAGCCGGATGGTGCCGTGTTCGGCCGGATAGAGTCCGGAGATCAGGTTAAACAAAGTGGTCTTGCCGGCGCCATTGGGGCCGATCAGCGCATGGATCTGGCCGGCGCCGACCTCGAGGCTGGCGTTGGAAACGGCGCGGATGCCGCCGAAATGCTTGGAGATGCCTCTGACCTCAAGCACGGTGCCTTTCAGCCCTGCGGGCCGCAGAAAGTCCGGCAGCGGCAGGCCTTCGTAGATCTTGCGCCGCGACATCGCTGCGGATTCCTCCGGGGCAGGCCACCATCGCCGGCTCAGCGTGGCCCAGATGCCGACCAGCCCACCCGGCGAATACAGCACGAAGGCAACGAAGATCAGTCCGAACCAGAGCAGCCAGTTCGGCGTCCAGATCGAGAACAACTCGCGAAAAAGGATAAAGAACAGCGCGCCGAGCGCCGGTCCCAGCATGTTGCGCATGCCGCCGATCACGACGATCGCCAGCAGTTCGCCGGAGAAGGGGACCGACACCGCTTCGGCTGATACAAGATAGTTTTGAAACCCGGTCAGCGCGCCGGCGAGTCCGGTCACCACGGCCGAGATCACGAACACGCCGAGCTTGTAGCGCTCGACCGGATAGCCCTGGAAGGTGGCGCGCAGCTGGTTCTCGCGGATCGCCACCAGCACGTGGCCGACCGGCGAGCGCACGATCCGAAGCAGCCCGTAGAGGACGGCGAGTCCGATCAGCGCGACGACGATGTAATAGGTCAGCGCATCATCGAGATTGAACGGCCCGAGACTGCCGCGCTTCAGGCCGCCGAGGCCGTCCTCGCCGCCGGTGACGTTGCTCCAGCGGAACGCGATCGTATAGCTGAGCGCGGCCAGCGCCAGCGTCAGCAGCGAAAAATAGACGCCGCGACGGCGCAGGATGACGAAACCGACAATGGTCGAGGCGACCGCCACGAAGGCCATCGACAGCAGCAGCGGCAGCCAGATATCGCCGGGAAACCAATTGAGCTGCATCAATCCCGCGGCATAGGCGCCGATGCCGAACCAGGTGCCGTGGCCGAACGACACCAGGCCGGTGTAGCCGACGCAGAGATTGAGCCCCATCGCGGCGATCGCCAGCGCCACCACCATGATGCCGGTGTTGAGCGACAGCCCGAGCGCCTGCAGGCCGAATGGCAGCGCGACCAGCGCGAAGGCAGCCAGCAGCAATGGACGGTATCGTGCGAGAGGCGAGGCGGTCTTCATTCGAATTTCTCGATACGCTCGCCGAGCAGGCCGCGCGGGCGCACCAGCAGGATCAGGAACATCAGGACGTAGATCGAGGCTTCGCCGGCGGCGGGAACGAAATGGATGGTGATGCCCCTGACGACGCCGACCAGCATGGCGGCGATCACGACTCCCCAAAAACTGCCGAGGCCGCCGATCACCACGACGACGAAGGCGACGGTGATGATCTCTGCGCCCATCGCCGGATGCACGATGGTGATCGGTGCAAAGAAGGCGCCACCCATCGCGGCCATGCCGACGCCGAGCATTACGATGGCTGTCATGTAGGGCTGCAGGCGGATGCCGAGGACGGCGACCATGTCCGGCCGCTGGATGCCGGCGCGCACCACGCGGCCGAACGAGGTCTTGTGCAGCAGCAACCAGATCGCGAGCAACACCACCGCGACCACGGCGAGAATGAGGAGGCGGTAACGCGAGAACAGGAAGTCGCCGACAATGACCGAGCCGCGCAGGGCCTGAGGGATCGCCGCCGACAACGGCGCGGCGCCCCAGACAATGCGGATGGCCTGCTCCGCGACCATCGCAAGTCCGAACGTCACCAGCAGGCTCAGGATCGGATCTGCGTCATAAAAACGGCGCAGGATGAAGCGCTCGAACAGGATGCCGAGCATGCCGACCGCGATCGGGGACAACACTATTGCCGGACCGAAGCCGAGATATCTGGTGATTTCGACCGAAGCATAGGCACCGAGCGCGTAGAACGCGCCATGCGCAAGATTGACGACGCCGCCGACGCTGAAGATCAGCGACAGCCCGAGGGCGATCAGGAGATAATAGCCTCCGAGCACGAGGCCATTCACCACCTGTTCCAGCAAGAACCCGAACTGCATTCTCGATCCCGGAAGACGCAAGGTGGCGACGATGAAATGGCACCGGAAAGCGCGTACCCGGCGCGCGCCGAAGCGGCGCTACGCCGGGTGAAACCACGCAACGATTACATCGAGCAGGGGTTCTGCTCTTTGGTGAGGGCGATGGATTCCAGCGACTCGTTCGCCGCCGGTATCGCCCCGCCGAGCACCAGCATGTCCCATTTGTCCTTGGCCTGGCCCTTTGCCTTGACGGTGAAGGGATAGGCTTCCTGCATCAGTTGATGGTCCCACGACCTGAAATACGCCTTGCGCGCCTTCAGGACATCGAACTGGGTTTCCTTCTCGAAATAGGCGATCAGCTTGGTCGTGTCGGTCGATTTGGTTTCGTTCATCGCCTGCGCCATCATCTTCAGCGAGACGTATTCGATCCAGGCGTGGTTCTCCGGCGGCTTGTTGTACTTCTTGGTGAAGTTGGTCACGAAGGTCCTGGAGCTCGGCACCTCCGAGGTGTGGTACCAGACCGTCGGCCAGGTGCCGCTCAGATTGCCGTCGCCGGCCGCCCATGCGTCGGCGGTGTTGAGGTTGAAGCCGACGATCGGGTAGGGCAAGCCGAATTCGGCGTACTGCTTGATCAGGTTGGTGACCTGGTTGCCGGCGAGGTTGGAACAGACGATGTCCGGCTTGGCCTGGCGGATTTTCAGGAGATAGGGGCTGAAGTCGGTGACGTCGGTCGCGACCAGTTCGTCGCCGGCGATCTTGCCGCCATTGGCGTCGAAGAACGCCTTGGCGGCGCGGCCGAGATCGTGGCCGAAGATGTAGTCAGCCGTCAGCGTGTAGAACTTCTTGTCCTTCATCATGTTGTCGCGCACCAGCGCCTTGCCGACCGCGTTGACCATGACCGTGGAGGGGATGTCGACGTGAAAGGTGTATTTGTTGCAGTTCTTGCCGCGCAACGCGTCAGAGCGCGCGCCGATCTGCATGAACAATTTCTTGTTGCGTTCGGCGACCTGCATGATGGTGAGCGCCGAAGCGGAGTTGATCTCGCCCATCAGGACGAGGGCGCCGTCCTGATCCAGCATGCGCTGCGCCTTGGTCGCAGCGGTAGCGGGATTGACCGAATCTTCCGAGGTGATGTCGAGCTGCCGGCCCATGACGCCGCCGGCCTGGTTGATTTCTTCCTCGGCCATGCGGATGCCGAGTTGCGCATAGGCGCCGAGCGCGCCGAGAAAGCCGGTCAGCGGCGTCAGATGGCCGATCTTGATCTTTTCGGACTGGCCGTAGCTGATCGCCGGAAATCCGATCGCGGCGGCGCCGGCAAAGGCGGCGCTCCCTTTCAGCAATGTTCGTCGGCTGGTGCGGGTCATCGTTGGTCTCCTCCCAAAGGGCGTTTCCGCGATGTCCCCCTTCATTTCGACGTATGCGAGAATGTGAGAGACATTTTTTTAATGTTGCATGATATTTTCGGACACGGCGCTCCCTGTCAACGCCAAAAGCGCGCCGCCGCGCCGTCGTCAGGAGAATTTCGCGGTATCCTTGGCGCCAAAGTCGGCGGACAGGCGATTGGCCGCGGCCCTGATCGTCCTGCCGTGGTTCTGCAGCGCCTGGATGGAAAGCCGCCAGATCGGGCCGGATATCCCAAGCGCGCCGACGGTCTGGCCGGTGAAATCCATCACCGGAACGGCGATGCAGCGCACTTCCGGATTGAACTCGCCGTCGTCGAACGCGATGCCGCTGTGCTTGATCTCTGCAATCTCTTTCATCAGCGACGCAACGTCGGTGATCGATTTCTCGGTGGAGGGTTTGAGATCGACACGCTCGAGAAAACGCTTCAACTGCTCGGGACGCAGGGAGGCGAGAATGATCTTGCCGAGGGCCGTGCAATGCGCCGGCCGCACCACGCCGACGCGGTCGGTCAGCTGAAAGGCGCCGGGGCCGCTGGTGCGGGCGATCACCACGACGGCGTCGCCCATTCGCACGGCAAAATGAGCACTTTCGCTGGTTTCCCGCGACAGATCCTCAAGCACCGGGGTGGCGACATTCACCATCTCGATTTCGTCGAGCGCGCTGGCCGCCAACGCAAACAGCGGCCGGCCGAGGCGGTAGCGCTTGGAGTCTTTTTCCTGGCGCAGATAGCCGAGCGACACCATGGTCTTGGCCAGATGGAACGTGGTGGAATTGTGCAGGCCGACCAGCTTGCTGAGTTCGGCCAGCCCGATGCCGTCACGGTGCCGCGCCACCTCTTCGAGGATCGCGAAGGCGCGACCGAGGGACTGAACGCCGACCCGCTGCCGGTCGTCGGCGTCGTCGTCGATGTCGGCCTGAGGAGGCTGCACCAGCTTGGCGATCGCCGACTTGCGCGGAGCGCTCTGCTTCTCAACGGTCTTTGGTTTGGAACGCGCTGCCACGAATCTCACCTCCACGCGACGGTGCCGCACTCTATCAGCCCATCGGAACGGCTGAACAGCGCCTTGGTCGCCGGCGCAGCGGTTGAACACAGGCATACCACATTATCAATTGACGTACAGTATTATGGGAAATAGGTTTCGGCACGAACGTTGACGTCGGAAGCGGCGCAATTCGTTGGACCGTTATATCGTTGAGCGAGCAGGAGAGTCATGCAATGGCGTCGGGTAATACGCTCAATGGTGCCCAGGTTATCGTCGACTATCTGATCCAGGAAAAAGTTCCGCAGGTGTTCGGCCTGTGCGGTCACGGCAATATCCAGTTCATCGACGCATTATATGAGCGGGCCGATGAACTGAAGACAATCTCGGTGCATCACGAGAGCGTCGCCGGCTTCATGGCCGACGTCTATTACCGCGTTTCGGGGCGGCCGACCGCGACTTTCACCTCCTGCGGCCCGGGCTCGGCGAATCTGCCGATTTCGCTCGGCAACGCCTTTCTCGACTCGGTGCCGTTCCTGGCGGTGACCGGCAACGTGCCGACCAGCCAGTTCAACCGCGGCGCGTTTCAGGAATTGTACCGGCATTATCAGGCCGACTTTCCCTCAACTGTGCGTTCCTATTGCAAGAAGGTGTTCCAGCCGACCCGCGGCGAGATGGTGCCGCTGGCGATCCGCCAGGCCTGGAAGACCATGACCACGGGGCGTCCGGGGCCGGTGGTGCTCGACGTTCCCTTCGACGTTTTCATGGAATCGGCGGCCGAGGAGGCGCCGAATGCGAAAGCCTGGAACGGCAATATCTCCAGCCGCTGCGGCGCCGATCCGGAAGGCGTGGTGAAAGCGGTCGATATGCTGCTCGGCGCCGAGCGGCCGGTGATGATCGTCGGCCAGGGCGTGCGCTATGGCGGCGCCGCCGACGAATTGCTCAAGCTCGCGGAGCGGTTGCAGATTCCGGTGGCGGCATCGGCCTCGGGGCTCGGCGCCATCGACTGCAGCCATCCGCTGGCGCTCGGTATGGTCGCGCGCGCCGGCCATTACCAGGCCAATCATGCGACGCGCCAGGCCGACGTGTTGCTGGCGATGGGCATGCGGTTCGACGATCGCACCTCGAGTTCGTGGATCCCGGGCTATTCGTTCAACATTCCGCCGACCCGTCTGATTCACGTCGACATCGATCCCGACGAAATCGGCCGCAACTATCCTGTCGCGCTCGGCCTGATGGCCGACGTGCGTACCTTCCTGCGGCAGGTGCACGCCGAACTCGACCGTCGCGCTGACCTCACGAAACGCGCCGATGCGCGCAAGAAATGGCTGGCGCAGATCGATACCTATCGTCAGGAGTGGGACAAGTTCGTTGCCCCCGGTTTTTCCGATGACACCACGCCGATCAATCCGCAGCGCGCCGCCCTCGAGATCGACAAGGCGCTGCCCGAGAACGCCATCCTGGTCTCTGATATCGGCGTCCATCACAATTGGCTGTTGAGTTTCTGCAAGCCGAAGCGGCCGGACTCGCTGATCGGCTCGATGGGCTTTGGCCCGATGGGATTCGGCGTGGCCGGCGTGATGGGAGCGAAATTCGCGGCGCCCGACCGGCCCTGCGTTTCAGTGTGCGGCGACGGCGCGTTCTTCATGCATGCCAACGTGCTTGGAACGGCAGTGGAATATAATCTGCCCGTGGTCTGGGTGGTCTGGAACAACTACGCCTATGCCTCGATCCGGGGCCTGCAGCGCGGCTATCTCGGTGGCCGCGAGCTCGCCACCGACTTCCACGATCCGACCACCGGGCAACGCTACAATCCGGATTTCGCCGCGATGGCGCGCTCCTGCGGCGTCGAGGGCGTGCGGGTCGATCGCGCCGGCGATCTCGGCGAAGCCATTCGCAAGGGCATCGCCGCCAACAAGCCCTATCTGATCGACGTCGATATCGCCGCCGACATCAATCCCTCCGGCGCCGGTGTTTGGGAGTTGCCTGGCCTTGGGCGAAGCAAGCCGGGCATTGGAACCCGTTTCGATCCGACCTGATCATCGTCACCGCCGATACGGTCGCTGCCTCCGTCATAAGAATAGTATCGAGGAAACATAATGCTGCTCGCGGGCAAGAAAGTCGTCGTCGTCGGAGGCTCATCCGGTATCGGTCTTGCAACCGCCGAACTCGCCAAGGCCGAGGGCGCCGATGTTATCGTCGCCTCCCGCAACGTCGACCGGCTGGACGCGATTGCAGCAAAACTGAACGCCATCGCCATTCCCGCCGACGTCACCAGCGATGAAAGCGTCGGCGATCTATTCCGCCGGTGCGGGCCAGTAGACCACGTCGTGGTTACCGCGGCGCAGTTGCGCACCGGTCCTTTCAAGACCGTAGCGATGGAGGACGTACGCGCCACCATGGAAAGCAAGTTCTGGGGCGCCTGGCGCGTCGCGCGATCGGCCGATATCCGCCCCGGCGGATCGCTGACGCTGGTCTCGGGTTTTCTGAGCATTCGGCCGCGGCCGAATTCCGCCATTGTCAGCGCCGCCAACGGCGCGATCGAATCGCTGGCGCGCAGCCTCGCGCTTGAACTGGCGCCAGTGCGGGTCAATGCCGTTTCGCCGGGGATCATCGATACGCCGATCCGCGCCGCCATGCCCGAAGAAGCACGCCGAGACATGCTCGCCCTGGCGGCCGCCGGCCTGCCGGTCGGCCGCGTCGGCACCGGCGAGGATATCGCCCGTCAGATCCTCGCCTTCATGACGATCGGCTTTGCCACGGGATCGATCGTCTATATCGATGGGGGCGCGCTGATCACCTGATCCCGGGGGCCGAGCCGTGATTTCCAGATGACGCGAAAATCTCCAAAGCTGGTGGTGGTCGGCCACGGCGCGGCTGGCCTCGCCGCGGCGCTCTCGGCCGCCGAGCAGGCGCGCGGCTTAGGTCAGGATATCGACGTCACCTTGCTGGAGAAATCGCGCGAAGCCGACGCGGGGGGAAATACACGCTGGAGCCCTTCCTACATTCGGCTGGCGGCGCCCGACCGGATCGCGCCCGGTTTTGAAGAGGACATGCTGGAGATGTCGGGCGGCTTGGCCGATCGCGGTTACTTTCGCACGCTTGCCGGCCATGCGGTGCGGACCATCGGCTGGCTTCGGGCCCACGGCGTCGAGTTCGTCACGCCGGTCTATTATCTCAGTGCCGGTCCGGCCCGGATTCAGCCGGTGGGAGGAGGCAGCGCTATCGTCGAGAAACTTCTCGCAGCCGCAAAGGGCGAAGGAGTGAAGGTTCGCTACGAATACGAGGCGAAGCGGCTGGTCATGGCGGAAGGTGGTCGCGTGGGCGGCATTGCGGTCCAGTCCAGCGACGGGGCCACAATCACGCTCGAGGCTGATGCTGTGGTCCTCGCCTCGGGCGGATTTCAGGGCAATTCTGCAATGATGCGCGCGCATTTTGGCGTCGCCGCCGAGACCATCAAACTCATCTCGCCGGGAACGCGCTCCGACACTGGCGACGGAATCCGCATCGCGATGGATCAGGGCGCATGCATTTCCGGCGACTGGAACGGCATGCACATCGAGCCGATCGATCCGCGCAGCACGGGCTCGGCACCGGTCGTGTTGGTCTACCCCTATGGGATCGTGGTCGACCGGGATGGCCGCCGTTTCCTGGATGAAGGAAGCGGACTCGTTCACGAAACCTGGGAAGCTTTCGCCCGCGATATCCATTTCGTGAGGCCGGGAAGTATCGCCTATGCGATCCTCGACAGCCGCCTGTTCGATATCGAAGGTTTTGGGCGGGCGATCCGCTCGGACGTACCGCCCTATCAGGCGCGCACTCTCGAGGAACTCGCGGCGCAGATCGGTGTTCCCGGCCATAATCTGAGAGGGACGGTTGCGGCATTCAATGCTGCTGCAACCGGCGATGCCGGGCAATTCGATGCGACGCGTTGCGATGGCCTGGCGACCGCCGGACTGGAGCCGTCAAAATCGAACTGGGCGCGCCCGATCACGAAGCCGCCGTTTCTCGCATATCCGCTGGTCGGCGGGCTCGCATACACGTTCGGCGGTCTTGCCACCAACGAGAAGGCGGAGGTGCTGTGCCCGCGAGGACCGATGCCGGGCCTGTACGCGGCCGGCGAGACCACCGGACACTTCTACGGCACCGCCCCGAACGCCGTAGCGGTGTTGCGTGCATTGGTTTTCGGGCAGATTGCCGGACGCGAGGCGGTCGACTTCGTCGCGCGTGTCGGAGCAGGAAACAGCAGGGAGATTCACGATGGCTATTGAAGAGAATGGTGCCTTCATCCGCAATATCGCCGAAGTGCCCTGGCGCGAATTTCCCGATCATTTTGGCGGCGCGCTGTCAAAACCCCTGGTGATGCCGGAGACGGCGGGCTCGCGCCGCATCGACTACCGGATTTCCATGTATCAGCCGATGGCGCATGTCGCCCCGCACAAGCATCAGGTCCAGGAGCAGATCTACCACGTGCTCGAAGGCGAGGGGCTGATGGAGATCGCCGGCAAGAAACACGTCGTTCGCAAGCATGATTTTATCTTTCTGCCGCCCGGCGTCGAGCACGCCATCTCCAATTCGGGCCTGGTCGATCTGGTGTTTCTGGTGATCACATCGCCGGTGACTGACGACGGCAAGGTTCTCTGACCGCGCGAACGTGAACATCATGCCGGTTTCCGACGCCTACGATGTCGTCGTCATTGGCGCGGGCGCCGGTGGCATGACGGCGGCCGTGGTCGCTGCGGCGGAGGGACTTAGCGTCCTGGTGATCGAGAAGACCGACTTCGTCGGGGGTACCACGGCATGGTCGGGCGGCATGGTCTGGATTCCGGTCAACGCACGCATGAAGCAGGCCGGTCTGTCTGACAGCCCGGCCGCCGCCGCCAACTATCTCGCGAGCACCGTGCCCGAACCGGAAAATGCCGACTTGCGCGACGTCTTCCTTTCGCGCGGGCCGGAGGCGATCGACTATCTCGAAGCGAATACCGAGGTCCGGCTGCGGGCAGTGAAGGTATATCCCGATTATTATCCTGATCTGCCGGGCTCCACGGCCGGGGGCCGGGTGCTGGAGCCCGTCACTTTCGATGGGACAAAACTCGGCAAACGTTTCTGGCGGTTGCGCGCGCCGCTCCCGGAATTCACCCTGTTCGGCGGCATGATGGTCCACCGATCAGACATTCCGCACTTTCGCAAATTCGGACGTTCGTTCCGCTCGACGCTACGCTCGCTGCGCCTGATTTCGAAATATGCCGTGCAACGGCTGCGCGCGCCGCGCGGCATGACGCTGCATCTTGGTAATGCGCTGGCGGCGCGGCTTTACGCCTCGCTGCTGGCCCGCAAGGTCGAGGTCCTGTTCGGCACCGGCGTCGAGCAGCTGCTGGCCGACGGCGATGCCGTTCGCGGCGTGCAAATTGCAGACCCATTGGGGGTCCGCTCGATAGTGGCGCACAAGGGTGTGGTACTGGCGACAGGAGGATTCTCACACAATGCAGGCCTTCGCGAGCAGTTCTTTCCCGCTGCCGCTGGCTCCGTTTCCGCCACGGCGCCCGCCGGGACGGGAGACGGCTTGCGCCTGGCAATGGCAGGTGGCGCCGGCATCGGCGCAAATGTTGCCGATCCCGCCTATTGGGTGCCCGCGTCATTGTTCCGGCGGGCGGATGGCAGCCAGGGCGTTTTCCCGCATACGGTGACAGACCGGGCGAAGCCCGGCGTTATCGCGGTCAATGCGGCGGGAAGACGTTTTGTCAACGAAGCGTTGTCATACCACGAGTTTGTCCGCGCCATGCTGGCCGACGGCAACGACACAGCGGGTCGTTCGTTCTACCTTGTCTGCGACCGCCAATTTCTCTGGAGCTACGGTCTTGGTCGGATCAAGCCGTTCACCTGGCGTATCGGACGATATGTCAGGAGTGGCGAATTGATCGAGGCGCCGGGCCTCGAAGCGCTTGCCGATCTGATCGGCGTGGAAAGATCGGTGTTGTCGCTTACCGTGGAAAAATACAACACGGATGCGCGGATGGGGCGTGACCTCGAATTCGGACGCGGTACGACGATCTACCAGCGCCACCTGGGTGACCCCGATCATTTTCCCAATCCCTGCGTCGCACCGATCGAACGTGCGCCGTTTTACGCGCTTCGGATCTACCCGGCGGACCTCGGCACAGCTGTGGGACTTCGAACCGATGCCGAGGCAAGGGTCTTGAACGGCGATGGCGTTCCAATTGTCGGTCTATATGCCTGCGGCAATGACATGGGCTCGATCATGAACGGAAACTATCCGGGGCCCGGCATTACGCTCGGTCCGGCGCTGACATTCGGCTATATCGCCGGTCGCCATCTGGCGCGACAAGGGAGACAGGCATGACCAACATGGCCGCCGGTTTTGGCGTGAATACCTACTCCTATATCTTCAGCGGCAGCGCTGCCGATACCGTCGCGCGGCTGGCCGATCAGGGATATGGCGGGGTCGAGCTGATGTTCTTTCCCGGCCATCTCTGGCCGGCGGAGCTCGATGCGACGTCGCTGCGCGACTTGCGCAATCTCTGCGAGGCGCGGCTGCGGCTGGTGTCGGTCAACATGCCGAACGTCGACATGAATCTCGCCGCGGCCGCCGAGGAAATGCGCGCCTATACGATCGATCTTCTGGTCCAGTTCGTGCGATGCGCCGGCGAATTGGGAGCAGGCGGGATCATTGTCGGACCGGGAAAACCCAATCCGCTGTTTCCGATGCCGAGGGATCGCATGATCTCGCATTTCTATCGCGCACTGGACACGCTGGCGCCGCTGGCTCGGCAGGTCGGCACGAAACTTTTGATCGAGAACATGCCATTCGCGTTTCTGCCGGACGCGGAGTCGCTCATGAACGTGGTCGACGGCTATGGCGATGACAGCATTCGCGTGATCTACGACGTGGCGAATGCCCACTTCATTGGCGAGGCCCCGGCCGATGGATTGCGAACCGTCCGTGACCGGCTCGGCCTCGTGCATTTTTCCGATACGACACGGCAAAGTTACAAACACGATCCCCTGGGCTGCGGTGATGTTCCGCTCGCGGGGCTGGCATCGGTCATGAAAGAGATCGGGCATACCGAGCTGCCGATGCTGGAAGTGATCTCGCTCAATGCGGACGCCGACATCGCCGATAGCTGCAAATGTCTCCAGCAAGCAGAATTTGGCTCAAATGCCGGATAGGGTCGCGCTTGCCGTCGGGCCCATCGACCATCGGGGACTTCCAACTTGGGTCCATAGACGCATCGTCAAGTCGCCGGTCGAGGCCGGTAGCCAGTCGGACTCTCTGTCCGCCCCGTTCCTGCCGCGCGTTTTTGATCTGCATCAAGGCGTGATTCAGGTCCGGATGTGATCAATATTCCATCAAGAGCTGCTCAATAAAGTCGGCAAGCTGGAGAGTACAAGCGGGTTTGGGAGCAAATAGTGCGAGATCGAGTCGTGGATACAGGCAGCAAGCGTACCGGCCGCAAGAACAAGTCGCCGGCGCGCGGCAAGGCCGGTAGAGCCGCGAGGTCCCCGAATGCTCTTGTAAAGCAGGGTGACATAGCGCCCACACTCACGACTGATGACATTCGGAAGTTCGTTGTCGAGCAGGCAATGAAAGGCAAGCAGCAGGCAGCGGCCGCGGCCATTGAGGCGATCCGGCACGGTCCTCCAGAACTCGCACCGGACAGCGAACCAATCAAAGCGATACTGGCCGGCGCAGCGCCGGATGATGCGGCACGCCTGCGATCCGTATTAGTGGAGAATGCGGAGGCTGGCACCGGGAGTCCTTCCGCGCCCGATGGGATCATCAGACCGGCGGTTCCCCTGCGCGATCACAGTCAGCGCCGCACCAGCGACGAACTCGCCGACGACTGGCGGCGCGGCTATCCCTACAAATTCAAGATGCTGCGGCGTGACTATGAGGATCAGAAATTCGTTCTGCAAACGGAGCTGCTTAAGCTGCAGGCATGGATGAAGGCCACGCATCAGAGAATCATCCTTCTGTTCGAGGGCCGGGATGCGGCCGGCAAGGGCGGTGCGATCAAACGGGTCATGGAGCATCTCAATCCGCGCGGCGCGCGGGTGGTGGCGCTTGAGAAGCCGAGCGAGGTCGAACGCGGACAATGGTATTTCCAGCGCTACGTCCAGCATCTGCCGACCGCTGGTGAGATAGTGCTGTTCGATCGCAGCTGGTACAATCGGGCCGGCGTCGAGCATGTGATGGGCTTCTGCTCGCAAGCGGAATATGAAGAGTTCCTGCGCCAGGTGCCGGAGTTCGAACGCAACCTCGTTCGCAGCGGTATCCACCTGATGAAGTTCTGGTTTTCGGTGAGCCGCGAAGAGCAGCGCCGACGTTTCAAGGAGCGGGAGGTGCACCCGCTCAAGCAGTGGAAGCTCTCGCCGGTCGATCTCGCCTCGCTCGACAAATGGGACGACTACACCCGCGCGAAGGAGGCTATGTTCTTTCACACTGATACCGCTGATTCGCCCTGGACAGTGGTAAAGTCCGATGACAAGAAGCGCGCCAGACTCAATGCCATGCGCTACGTGTTACATGCCATGCCGTACAAGGATAAGGAGGCCGAACGCATCGGTCCGGTGGACGATCTCCTTGTCGGCCGCGCCAATATTATTCACGAACGCGACGAGCATGACCTCGCGGCCGGACGATATGCGAAACAGGTGTAGGCGATGTGCGAAATGCCCCGCAGCAGCATCGATGTGTAAGCGAATTCAGGTCGCGTTCGACGGAGGCTAAACGAACTGCGCCGCCAACGTGATCCTTGCCCGGCAGGGCGGCGCCAGCAAGACGTCATGAGAAATTTGGCGTCCAACAAGCAGATGGCAGGTGTATTGGCCGCTCTTGATGCTCTGCGGCTGCGATATTTTTCGCGGCCGGCGTCGCCGTTCAGACGAACGAAATCGCTTCGGCCATCTCGAGAATGTGGCGGATTTCGACCAGCGCGCGCTCGAGGTCGGCTTCGGTGGCGGGCGCCCCAAGGCAGAGCCGGACGCCGAGGCTCTCGTTCTCCATCCGCCGCAATGCCCCGGGCGGGGCGAGCGTGATGCCGGCCTGGGCTGCCTGTGCAATCAGCGCCGCCAGCGTGCGGCCGGCGGGCAGCGGCAGCCAGAGATGAAAGCCCGGAACGGCGTTCGCGGTGGGCAGCCTTGCTCCCAGCACCCGTCGGGCGATGGCATCGCGCACCGCGGCTTTGTCCCGCTTCAGCCGGGCCTGTCGCGCCAGCCCGCCATTGTGGATCAGCCTAGCCACCACTTCGGCCATCACGGGCACCGCCATCCAGCCGGTAGCGCGCAGCGCATTGATCGCGCGATCGCGAAACGCCTCGGGGGCGATCATCGCGGCGATGCGAAGCCCCGGCGCCAGGCACTTCGCAAAGCTGACGACATAGAAACTGCGTTCGGGAATGAGACGCGAGATCGGGGCAAGCGGCGGCGCCAGCAGATAGCCGTAGGCGTCATCCTCCAGCAAATAGGCCTCGTGTCGGCGCACGATACCGGCGATCTCCTGCCGACGCGCCAGCGGCATCACCGATCCCGTCGGGGTCTGCAGCGTCGGCATGCAATAGAGTACGCGTGCGCGCGTTTCGGTGAATGCGCGATCGAGATTTTCGGGGATCAGCCCGTGCGCGTCGGTGGCGACGCCGTGCAGTCGATAGCCCGACTGCGCCGACAGCGCCAGCATGCCGGAATAGGTGTAGCTCTCGGTCAGCACGGTATCGTCCGATGCTGCGACCATGCCAAGCGCGATCGACAGCGCGTGCTGCCCGCCATGGGTGATGAAGAGCTGGTCGGCATCCGTGGTGACTCCGAGCGACCTGAGCCAGGTCGCCATCGCCTCGCGATGCCTCGGTAGACCCTGATGCGGTAGATAGCCGAGCAGGTTCGACAACTCGCCGTCGGCGACGATGTCCGACAGCACTGATGCGATGACGTCGTCCTCGCCGGTATAGGGCGGAACGTTGAGCGCCAGGTTGATCGTCGCTTCCGAAGCGCCGGGGCCGCGTGCCTCCGGCCGCCGCCGTTGCACGAACGTGCCGCGGCCGACCTCGCCCGATATCAATCCGCGCTGCTCGGCCTCCGCATAGGCCTTTGAAATAGTGCCGACGCTGAGATCGAGCCGTTGCGCCATGTCGCGCTGGGGCAATAGCCGCATGCCGGGTTTGACACGGCCGGCGCCGATATCGGCCTCGAGCGCGACCACAAAGGCGAGGTAGCGCGGCCCAGGGAGCGAGGCGAGGCTGGGTACCCAGTCGGTCATGTCTCGTTATCCGCGGAGTGTTTTGCGAGCGTTAGTGGATAATCTCGTTGAGTAGTACAATTTTTATATTGTTGCAATATTTGATACAGACCCCGACCGTTTTGCAGTGGCATCATTGTAGATTTTTGGACGGGATATCCGCAAACCATTGTTTTAAATAGTATTTATGATGCGCCTTGACAGCATCATTAGTTCGATTGAACCAATTCAATCGCGCGTTTTTTCTTGATTGCCTCAGTTTATGTTTGACAATTTCCGTCGCCGGCTTCTATCGTTTCGACCAAGGCAGCGGTTCTTACAAGCGGCCGGTCAAAACGGGGAGCGTGGGTTGATTTACGAA
>NZ_JAUYQU010000144.1 GCF_030697065.1 Bradyrhizobium sp. | reverse complement strand
TGCGGCTGGTGCCGCGGCGGCTCCCGCGGCGGGGGCTGCTCCCGCGGCCGGCGCCAAGGCGCCCGCGGCCGGCGCGAAGGCTCCGGCAGCGAAGCCCGCCGGCGACAAGAAGAAGTAAGCGAACGCGGGATGCCGCGTCATGCGACTGTTCGTGGGTCTCGGCAATCCCGGTGCGAAATACGCGCATAACCGGCACAATATCGGCTTCATGGCCGTCGATGAAATCGCGCGGCGTCATGGTTTCGCACCATGGCGCCGACGCTTTCAGGGCGAGACCGCGGAAGGCACGCTCGAGCGCGAACGCGTGGTGCTGCTGAAGCCGATGACCTTCATGAACGAGTCCGGCCGCGCGGTGCAGGAAGCCGCCGGTTTCTTCAAGCTGGCGCCCGGCGAGATCACCGTGTTTCAGGACGAGCTCGAACTGCCCGATGGCAAGGTGCGGATCAAGGTCGGCGGCGGCATTGCCGGCCACAACGGCCTGCGCTCGATCTCTGCGCATATCGGCAACGAGTATCGGCGGGTGAGGATCGGGATCGGTCACCCCGGCGTCAAGGAACTGGTGCACGGCCACGTGCTGTCGGATTTTTCAAAGAGCGACCGGCCCTGGGTGGTGGCGCTGTGCGAGGCGATGGCCGAGAACGCCGGGCTGCTCGCCACCGAGAAGGACTCGACGTTCCAGAACAGGGTGCATCTGGCGCTGCAGGCCAAGGGATTTTTCGAAGACAAGGAAGACAAGAAGTAACGCTCGTCATCAAGTAACGCTCGTCATCGCCGGACTTGATCCGGCGATCCATCCCTTCAAAGAAGATGGATACGCGGGTCAAGCCCGCGTATGACGACCTCGAATCAATTCACGCACCGTTGCGGTGCGCAGATCGGAAGCTGCGATGGGATTCAAATGCGGTATCGTCGGATTGCCCAATGTCGGCAAGTCGACGCTGTTCAACGCGCTGACGGAGACGGCGGCGGCGCAGGCGGCCAACTATCCGTTCTGCACCATCGAGCCGAATGTCGGCGAAGTCGCGGTGCCGGATCCCCGGCTCGACAAGCTCGCGGAGATCGCCAAGTCGGGGCAGATCATCCCGACCCGGCTGACGTTTGTGGATATCGCGGGCCTGGTGCGCGGCGCCTCGCAGGGCGAGGGCCTCGGCAACCAGTTTCTCGCCACCATCCGCGAGGTCGATGCGATCGCCCATGTGGTGCGCTGCTTCGAGGATTCCGACATTACCCATGTCGAGGGCAAGATCGCGCCATTGGCCGACATCGAGACCATCGAGACCGAGCTGATGCTGGCCGATCTCGACAGCCTGGAAAAGCGCGTCGACAATCTCACCAAAAAGGCCAAGGGCAACGACAAGGACGCCAAGGAGCAGCTCGAACTCGTCAACCGGGCGCTGGTGCTGCTGCGCGAGGGCAAGCCGGCGCGGTTTCTTTCGCGAAAGCCCGAGGAGGAGCGCGCCTTCGGCATGCTGGGATTGCTGACCTCGAAACCCGTGCTCTATGTCTGCAATGTCGAGGAGGGCGCGGCCGCCACAGGCAACGACTTTTCAAAGGCGGTGATGGAACAGGCGAAAAAGGAGGGCGCGGTCGCCGTCGCCATTTCCGCCAAGATCGAATCCGAGATCGCGACGCTGTCGCGGGCGGAACGCGCCGAATTTCTCGATACGCTCGGCCTCGAGGAAGCCGGTCTCGACCGCCTGATCCGCGCCGGCTACCAGCTGCTCGACCTCATCACCTATTTCACGGTGGGGCCGAAGGAGGCGCGGGCCTGGACCATTCACCGCGGCACCAGGGCGCCCGCCGCGGCCGGCGTCATCCATACCGATTTCGAAAAGGGCTTTATTCGCGCCGAGACCATCGCCTATGAGGATTACGTCACGCTCGGCGGCGAATCCGGCGCCCGCGATGCCGGCAAGC
>NZ_JAUYQU010000072.1 GCF_030697065.1 Bradyrhizobium sp. | reverse complement strand
CCTTGCCGTCGTGAATGTGCCACGCAGGATTCTCCAGCGCGCGCGCGGGCTCCTCGGCAGGCAGCTTCTCGACCAGCGACAGGTAGTCGTCGATGGCGCGCGGGATCACGTCGAAGTGCAGACGCTTCGCGCGCCGCGGCTGCTGGTGCATGTAGAGCGACAGCGATTCCGGCGAGGCGTAGCGCAGCCACTCGTCGATGGTGAGCCCGTTGCCCTTCGATTTTGAAATTTTCTGGCCCTTGTCGTCGAGGAACAGTTCGTAATTAAATCCTTCCGGAGGCAAGCCGCCGAGCGCGCTGCAGATCTTGCCGGACAGTTTTACGGAGTCGATCAGGTCCTTGCCGGCCATTTCATAGTCGACGCCGAGCGCGTACCAGCGCATCGCCCAGTCCGGCTTCCATTGCAGCTTGCAGTGGCCGCCGGTGACCGGGACGGTGGTACGCTCGCCGGTCTCGGGGTCGTCATAGGAGACCGTGCCGGCCTTCACGTCGTGCTCCGATATCGGCACATACAGCACCATGCCGGTGCGCGGGCAGATCGGGAGGAACGGCGAGTAGCTCGCCGCGCGTTCCTCACGCAGGCTCGGCAGCATCACCGCCATCACGGCGTCGAACCGTTCCAGCACGCGCAGCAGTGCGGCGTCGAATTGGCCCGATTTGTAGTAATGGGTCGAACTGGCGAACTCGTAGTCGAACCTGAAGGTGTCGAGAAACGCCCGCAGCCGCGCGTTGTTATGCGCGCCGAAGCTCGGATGGGTGCCGAACGGATCGGGCACCGTCGTCAGCGGCTTGCCCAGATGCTGCTCCAGCATCTCCTTGTTCGGCACGTTGTCCGGCACCTTGCGCAGGCCGTCCATGTCGTCGGAAAACGCCAGCAGCCTGGTCTTGATGCGGTCCTCGGTGAGCACGCGAAAGGCATGGCGCACCATGGTGGTGCGCGCGACCTCGCCGAACGTGCCGATATGCGGCAGGCCCGAGGGGCCGTAGCCGGTCGAGAACAGCACTTCGTCCTTCGGCTTCTTCTTCAGCCGCGCGACGATCGCTTTGGCCTGCTCGAACGGCCAGGCGTTGCTTTGTTCGGCGAGCGCGCGCAGGTCGGCGGGGCTAGCGGCAAGATCGATCGTGGACATCAATGGTCTCCAGGGCCGCGGAAACTAGCGCTTCCGCGTCAAAATGCAAAATAAGTACACCGTCATTCCGGGGCGATGCGAAGCATCGAACCCGGAATCTCGAGATTCCGGGTTCGCGCTGACGCGCCCCCCGGAATGACGCCATGCGCTTCTAGAACGGACTCACCGAAAAATAGCGCAGCCATAAATCCGTGTAGCGGCCCTTTTCCCAGAGCCGGAACAGCGCCCAGTTCAGCGATTGCCGCAACAGGTCGTTGCCCTTGCGCACGGCGATGCCGATGCCTTCGCCGAAATAGCGGCTCTCGACGAAGGGACCGCCGGAGAACGCGCAGCATTCGGCGGAATCGGTGCCGTTGATCCAGAACGCCAGCGAGATCGCGTCGCCGAAAATGAAATCAACCTCGCCGCGCCGCAACGCCAGCCGCAGCGCGTCGTCGCCCGGATAGGGGAGCAGTTCGGCGTCGGTGAACATCGCCTTGAGATAGGCCTCGTGCGAGGAGCCGGCGACGGCGCCGACCTTCTTGCCCTCGAGATATTCCGGACGCACTTCCGCCATCACGGCGTCGCGCCGCGACACGAACCGCGCCGGCGCGCGGTAATAGGGATCCGTGAAATCGAGCCGGGCGCGCAGTTGCGGCGTCACTGCCAGCGAGGCGATGATGGCGTCGCCGCGGTTGCTGGCGATCGCATCCAGCAGCGTCTCGAACCGGCGCATCTGCACCGTGCAGGTCACCTTGATCTCCTCGCACAGCAATCGCGCGAGATCGACGTTGAAGCCGGCGGGATTGCCGTCGGGGCCGGTGAAATTGAACGGCGGATAGTCGGTTTCGGTCAGAAACCGGATCACCGTGAGACGCGACAGATCGGGCCGGTCCGGACGCCGCCGCGGGTCCCAGAACCCGGGCACAGCCTGCGGGGCGGCCTCCACGGCGGGCTTTGCCGGCATTTGCGCCTGTACCGGGCCTGCGGACACCGTCACAGCCAGCAAAAGCCCCGCCACTGCCAGGATGGCGCGGACAGGGGGCTTTCCGCCAAGGAACAGGAGGATCTGCGGCTGCA
>NZ_JAUYQU010000004.1 GCF_030697065.1 Bradyrhizobium sp. | reverse complement strand
CCGATGCCGAGTCGCGGCCGTGCATTCGGATTGAGGGCGGTGATGTCCTGCCCGCGATAGAACAGCCGGCCTTCGGTCGGCTTGTAGCGGCCCGAAATGCAGTTGACGATCGAGGTCTTGCCGGCGCCGTTGGGGCCGATGATCGAGAACAGCTCGCCATCGTTCACGCCAAAACTGACCTCGGTGAGCGCGCGAACGCCACCGAAGCGCAGTGAAACCCCGCGCACTTCCAAAGCGTAATCCACTCGTCCCTCCGAGATAAGGCGCTTGACGCGCTCTTTATCTGTCTTGCTCTGACCGAGCCGATCATACATGGGCCGTGGCGGGTAGGCCATTCCAACCGGCGATGCCCTGTTCCACATCGCGTGGCAGGCGCATCCACCATCGTGCGGTAACGCCGCACCCGGTCTCCCTTTGGTCCTGGGTCTCCCCAGGATTCAAGAGCCGCGCTAAGAGATGGCCCTCAATAGGGTAAAGCGGTACTTTGAAATGTCTTGTGCCTGACAATCTCCAGGCAAATTACGCCAACGGCCTTTCAAGGAAAAGGCGCGGCGGCGGCTTGAAATTGTTGTTGCGGCGCAGCATGAGAGTGCGGACGCCTCGGGGGATGGTTCGGCGGTTCATGATTGCAGCGGATTACCTGAAGCGCATCGCGGCCTGGTCGCGCGAGTTGAATGAGCGGGAGACCGAGATCGCGCGCGCCGGCATCGTGGAAAAATCATACCGTGCCAATGAGTTCATTTTCATGCGCGGCGATGAGTTCGACTACTGGACCGGCGTGGTCACCGGTCTTGCCCGCATGGGCATCGTGTCCCGGGGTGGCAAGGCGGCCAGTTTCGCCGGCCTGACCGCCGGCGCATGGTTTGGCGAAGGGTCCGTGCTGAAGAAGGAACCACGGCGTTACGACGTGGTGGCGTTGCGCGATACCCGTCTGGCGATGATGGACCGCAGCACCTTCTTCTGGCTGTTCGAGAACAGCGTCGGATTCAACCGCTTCCTGGTCCGGCAGCTCAACGAACGTCTCGGCCAGTTCATCGGGCTGCTGGAATATGGCCGGACGCTGGACGCCACCGCGCGGCTGGCGCGGTCGATCGCCTCGCTGTTCAATCCCATTCTCTATCCGGACCTCACGCTGCATCTGGAGATCACGCAGGAGGAAATCGGGGCGCTGTCCGGCATGAGCAGGCAGAACGCCAATCAGTGCCTGAAGCGGCTGGAGAGCCAGGGACTGCTGCGGCTCGAATATGGCGGCGTCACCATCGTCGACCTGGAGCGATTGCGCCGCTACGGGGAGTAGCTATCCCGTTGCATGGCACGAGACATCGCACGAGCCTCGTCGCCTCCACATCCGAAACCGGTTCAGGTCAGACTTCCAGCCATTCCTTGCGGATGGCATCGTTGGCCTTCAGTTCGGCCGGCGTGCCCTCGAACACGATGCGGCCGTGGCCCATCACGTAGACCCGATGCGAAATCCGCATCGCGATCGAGAGTTTCTGCTCCACCAGCAGGATGGCGACGCCGCGGCGGGCAATCTCGGCGAGGAGATCGCCGACCTGCTGCACGATGATGGGCGCCAGTCCCTCGGTCGGTTCGTCGATCATGACGAGTTCGGGATCGCCCATCAGCGTCCGGCAAATCGTCAACATCTGTTTCTCGCCGCCCGACAGCACGCCGGCGGCCGTATCGGCGCGGGCGGCGAGGTTGGGAAACATCTCCAGCATGTCTTCCAGACGCCACTTGCCGGCGCGCCTGGTATCCTTGATGCCGAGCATCAGATTCTGCCGCACCGTCAGGCCGGGAAAGATGTCGCGATGCTCGGGCACGTAGCCGAGGCCGAGATGCGCGATCCGGTAGCTCGGCAGGCCCGCGATATCGGTGCCCTTGAACCTGATCGAGCCCTGCGGCGGCACTTCGCCCATGATGGCCTTGACGGTGGTGGAGCGGCCTACCCCGTTGCGGCCGAGCAGGCTGACGACCTCGCCGGCATCGATGCGCATATCGACGCCCTGCAGGATGTGGCTCTTGCCGTAATAGGCGTGCAGGTCGCTGACCTCCAGCATCAGGCGGCCTCCTCACCAAGATAGGCTTCCCGGACCTTCGGATTGCCGCGAATCTCCTCCGGTGTGCCCGAGGCGATGATCTGGCCATACACCAGCACCGAAATGCGATCGGCGAGGCCGAACACCACGCTCATGTCGTGCTCGACGATCAGCAGGGTGCAGCCTTCCGTCAGGCGGCGGATAAGCTCGACCGCGCGTTCGGTTTCGGCGTGGCTCATGCCGGCGGTCGGCTCATCCAGCAGGATGACGTTGGCGCCGCCGGCCACCGTGATGCCGATCTCGAGCGCGCGCTGTTCGGCATAGGTCAGAAGACCGGCAGGCACGTCGCGCCGGGCCGTCAGGTTGATGTCGCTGAGGATCCGGGCGGTTCGCTCGCGCACTTCCGGCAGATTGTCGATGTTCTTCCAGAACGTGTAGCGGTAACCAGCGGCCCACAGCACGGCGCAGCGCAGGTTTTCCCACACGCTCATATTGGCGAAGACGTTGGTGACCTGGAAGCTGCGCGACAGTCCGCGCCGGTTGATCTGGTAGGGCGGCAGGCCCGACACCACCTCGTCGCGCAGCAGGATGCTGCCGGTCGACGGCACCATGTAGCCGCTGATCAGGTTGAACAGTGTGGACTTGCCGGCGCCGTTCGGCCCGATCAGGGCGTGGCGCTCACCCTGCGCCACCGTCAGGCTGACATTGCGGATCACCGAGGTGATGCCGAAGTTCTTCTCGACGCCGCGCAGTTCGATGGCGGTACTCATGCGACCGCTCCCTTCTCGCGTGCGCCGCTGGTGGCCTCGTCCCAGGCATGGCCGACCATCGTCCAGGTCCTGCGCGCCACAAAATAGCCGCCGATCAGCAGGATTGCCGACATCGCCCAGAGATACCGGTTCGCCGCGTCGAAGGGCACGCCAAACGCCTTGATGTTGGAATCGTCGCCGGAATGGACGGCGTGAAACACGATTATTTCGGTCGCGAGGATCAGACCGATGAGCATGGCGAGCGTCGGTACGAAGGCGATCAGATAGCTCGGCAGCACTCTGCCGAACGTGCCGGCCTTCAACAGCGGGCGGTGCATCATCAACAGGCCGGTGATGCCGCCCGGCGCGAACACAACCACGGCGATGAAGATCAGCCCGAAATAAAGCTGCCATACCTGCGTCAGATCGCTGAGGCCGAGTGAAAGGAATGTGACGAAAATCGCGCCCACGATCGGGCCGATGAAGAACCCGACTCCGCCGATATAGGTGGCGAACAGCACGCTTCCCGACTGCACGGCGCCGAGATAGGCCGAATTGGCAATCTCGAAATTAATGGCCGCGAGAGCGCCCGCGATGCCGGCAAAGAAACCGGCAAAGCAGAACGCAATATAACGGACGACATGCGGATCGTAGCCGACGAACTGCACCCGCTCGGGATTGTCGCGCACCGCATTGCACATCCGCCCCAGCGGCGTGCGGGTGAGGGCGTACATGGCGATGACGGCCAGCAGCGTCCACCCCGCCACCAGATAATAGATCTGGATCTGCGGCCCAAAACTCCATTCGAACAGCCGGAACACCTTGGTGCGGTTGGCGGAGATGCCGGCTTCGCCGCCGAAGAAAGTGCGCAGGATCAGCGCCGACGAAGCGACCAGTTCGGCAACGCCGAGGGAGATCATCGCGAACGCCGTTCCGCTGCGCTGTGTCGAAACCCAGCCGAGCAGCATCGCGAAAAACAATCCGGTCAGCCCGCCGATCAGCGGCACCAGCGGCAGCGGGATTGGCAGCTTGTTGGCGCCGATGATGTTGATGGCGTGGATTACCAGGAAGCCGCCGAGGCCGTAATACACCGCGTGTCCGAACGACAGCATGCCGGTCTGGCCCAGCAGGATGTTGTAGGACAGCGAAAAGATGATCGAGATGCCGATCAGGCTGAAGGTGGTCAGCGATCCGCCGGAACTGAACAGCTTCGGCAGCAGCAGCAGAACGACAGCGGCCCCGATCCACAATCCGTAGAATTTCAGTTTTTCGGCGGCTGCCGGAGCGGGAGGTGCCACGCTCGATGTTGTCTCGGTCATGTCTCGCGCGTCCCGAGCAGGCCCATGGGGCGGAAGATCAGGATCAGGACGAGCAATACGTAGGGCATGATCGGCGCGATCTGGGCAATCGTCACGTTCCAGATATCGGCGAGCCAGGTCGCCGCATAATCGGGACTGAGCGGGCCGAAGGCGCCGGACAGTGAGCCGTTCATCGATACCGCAAAGGTCTGCACCAGGCCGATCAGCAGCGAGGCGACGAACGCGCCGGGCAGCGAGCCCAGTCCGCCGACCACCACCACCACGAACAGGATCGGTCCCAGCAATCCGGCCATGTTCGCCTGCGTCACCAGCGCGGGACCGGCGATGACGCCGGCGACGGCGGCGAGCGCGGTGCCGACACCGAACACCAGCATGAAGATGCGTCCGACGTTATGGCCGAGATGGCCAACCATGTGCGGATGGGTCAGCGCGGCCTGCACGATAAGGCCGATCCGGGTCTTCTTGAGCGTGATCAGCAGCGCCGCGAAGATCACGATCGAGACCAGCAGCATGAACATCTTGTAGGCGGGGTAGTTGGTGGAGAAGATCGTGAACGCCGGAAAATCCAGCACCGGCGGTATGCGGAAGTCCACCGGGCTCTTGCCCCAGATGATCTGCACGACCTCCTCGATCGCAAAGGCCAGGCCGAAGGTGAACAGCAATTCGGCGACATGGCCGTTCTTGTGGACCCGGCGCAGGCCGTAGCGCTCGACGGCGGCGCCGATCGCACCCGCCAGCAGCGGTGCGATCACCAGCGCGGGCCAGAATCCGAACCAGCGGCTGATCTGGAATCCGAAAAACGCGCCGAGCATGTAGAAGCTGGCATGCGCGAAGTTGAGCACGCCGAGCATGCTGAAGATGACGGTGAGCCCGCTCGCCATCAAGAACAACAGCATGCCGTACAGCACACCGTTCAACGTGGACATCACGATCAGTTCAAGCACGGCGCACCGCCTGGGGAATAAAGGACGCGTCCGCCCCGAAAGGTTCGGGGCGGACGGGTTACGCGTGAATGGTTACTTCGGCCGTTCCATCTTGCAGGTTGTCGGCAGCATGGTCTGGGCGGTCTCGATCTTGGCGATGAGCTTCCAGCCCCAGCCGGTCTTTTCCTCGTCGAACGGTTCCTTTGCAGTGCGTTCGCCGAGCGAGGCGATGTAGATCGGCTGGAAGAACTGGTGATCGTCCTTGCGCATGTTGCCCTTGCCGCCGCTGAAGACGTCAAATTCCATGCCTTCGAGCGCGAGCGCAACCTTGACCGGATCGATCGATTTGGCCTTGTCGGCGGCTGCCGCCAGCATGCGCATCTGGTTGACGGCGCGGGGGTAGAACAGGCTGAAGTCGTACTTGGCGCGGAGCGCCTTCTCGAACTCCTGCGACGGCTTGTTGTCGAGGTTGGCGATGCCTTCGACGACCTGGAAAACCTGATGGTTCAGGTTGGCCTGCTTGATAGCGGTCGGGCCGCCGGTGCCGCCGGCATAATAGGTGTACCAGTTCACCTTCAATCCGGCGTCCGCCGATGCTTTCAGCAGCAGCGCGAAATCCTGGCCCCAATTGCCGGTCACAACGGTGTCGGCGCCCGACGCCTTGATCTTGGCGATGTAGGGCGCGAAATCGGTGATTTTCAGCAGCGGATGGAGTTCGTCGCCGACGATCTTGATGTCCGGCCGCTTGGCGCCGAGCATGGCCTTGGCGGTGGTTCGGACCGACTGGCCGAACGAGTAATCCTGATTGATCAGATAGACGTTCTTGATGGCGGGCGTGGTCTTCATGTAGTTGGTGAGCGCCTCCATTTTGATGTCGGAATTGGCGTCCCAGCGGAAATGCCAGAAGCTGCACTTCTCGTTGGTGAGCACCGGGTCGACCGCGGCATAGTTGAAGTACAGAACTTCCTTGCCGGGATTGCGCTCGTTGTATTTCGTGACGAAATCCGTCAGCGCGCCGGCGACCGAGGAACCGTTGCCCTGGGTCAGGATCCGGATGCCCTGGTCGATGGCTTTCTGGGCCTGGATCAGGCTTTCCTGCGGATTGGTCTTGTTGTCGAAGGCCACGATTTCGACCTTCTTGCCGAGAATACCGCCCTTGGCGTTCAGCTCCTCGGCGAGGAACTGGAAGGTCTTCAGACCGATTTCGCCGATGCTGGCGCCGCCGCCCGACAACGGGTCGATATAGGCGATCTTGACTGTCTCCTGCGCCATCGACGGCGCGGCGGTCACGCCGAGCACGGACAGCGCGAGGGCTGTCGTGGCCAGTATCTTCGCAAGTGTCTTTCTCATGGAATTCCTCCGCATTGGACCTAACCGTTCACTCCCTGAACGGGAACCGTTTCCGAAGATGACGGCGCCCGTTCGCGCCCGGAATGTATTTTCCGGTACGCGTTTGTTTTTCGAGATTACTTCTTCAGTTTCGACCCGAGCCCATCGCTCGCCAGTGCACGCCGAGCCGGCTTTTTCAGGCCTGACAAATTCCGTTGAGAGCTAGCCGACCCGGTCCCGCAACGCAATGAGATCATGCTCGGTCGGCACGATTTCGCCCGGGCCATCTCAGCCAACGCGATGGGTCGGCCATCGTATCGTCGGGCCGGCATTTCTCTAATGTTGTGCCAACGGGACCGGTCGGCACAGTCACACGACGGCTCTCGGCATCATCCACCATCCTCCCGCCGCTCAACTATTATATTAGCTCACTCGTTAGTGAACATAATACTCATAAGAAATTCGAAGGCGCAAGGCCTTCAGATGCTCGCCACGCTTTTTCCACGCGCGCAAAGGGCCAAAAATCCGGCCGCCATAAACGTCGCCATTCGCTCCTTGACGGCAGCGTAATCACTCGATTTGCACAGGCCTTCAGAGAGCTTATCGATGCGCCCGGTCCGCGCAAGCGTCAGCATCAGTGCCCCGGTTACGAAGTGATAGCCCCAATAGATGTCCTGCTCCGCACAATCCGGAAGCGCCTTCTTGAGGAGACCGATCAGGCGCAAAACCACCGGATCAAAATGCCGGTCCATCAATTCGGCGCCCCATTCAGGCGTGTTCGCGACTTGCGCGCCGAGGGCGCCGTAGCTCCTCCAGCTTTCGCCCCCCTCGATGTAGAGATCGAGGTCACTGTCCAGGAACACACGGAGAGCTCCCTCGACCGAAGGCTTGCCCCCGGTTGCCCTGTCGTACTCGTCGAGCAACCTCATGCGCCGTTCGCTCGTTATGACAGCGCGTCGAGCGAACACGGCATCAAACAGCTTCTTCTTGTCCTCGAAGTAATAGTTGATCAGCGTATGATGCACGCCGATGCGTCCTGCGACGTCCTTCAACGTGACTCCATAAAGTCCGTGTCTCGAAAACAGAAACTCCGCGGCGTCAAGTATCTGTTCCATCATGTCGGCTCGCCGCTCGGCCTTGGCCGAGCCCGCACGCCCAGGTTTCTTTTTTTCCAGCAAGTTGAATTCCTTCCCTGTATTCGCCGCATGCCGGGCGAGCGGGATATTCCGCTCGCGGGCGCTTCTATTCAATAGGTTGTCGATCGGCAGGGGCTCAGCAAATATTCTGGTGCCGAGGTCCCAATACACTCTCCAAATTCCCGGATAAATCCCGTCGTGCCGGGATGCTTTGGCGGAAGAGACAAGGACCTCTTGAGCAGGAACGCGCAGGCGATCAACAAATTCGCGTCAACGGCGGCAACGAAGCGCTGAATGAAGCGTGCGCCGAGCGGCATATCGTCGGCCTGCAAGGCGCTTCCATCCTGGTGTAGTGTTGGCCCGGCGCGTCATTTGCCTGATTGAAGGGAGGCATGATAGGGGTTTGGCCGTCCGGCTTGCGTCCATGGGACCGTAGTCACCGGCCGGTCCAGCGCAACGTTTTGATGGTTTGTCGTCGCCCCGGCTGCTCTTGGGTAGTCCCGGCGTTGTTGGAGAAAAGATGACGATTCAGGATTCGAACCGGCGCGTTGCGCTGATCACCGGCGTCACCGGTCAGGATGGCTCCTATCTCGCCGAATATCTGCTCGGTCTCGGCTACACTGTGCACGGCATCAAGCGGCGATCGTCCTCGTTCAACACCGCGCGCATCGACCACCTTTACGAAGATCCGCACACCGGCAACGTTCCGTTCCTGCTGCACTACGGCGACATGACGGACTCGACCAACCTGATCCGGCTGATGCAGCAGATCCGGCCGACCGAGATCTACAATCTCGCGGCGCAGAGTCACGTCGGCGTCAGCTTCGAAAGTCCGGAATACACCGCAAATGCCGACGGGATCGGCGTTTTGCGGTTGCTCGAAGCTATCCGCATTCTCGGCATGGAGAAGGAGACGCGGTTCTATCAGGCCTCCACCTCCGAACTGTACGGCCTGGTCCAGCAGGTTCCGCAGAAGGAGACCACGCCATTCTATCCGCGCTCGCCCTATGGCGTCGCCAAGCTGTATGGCTACTGGATCACGGTGAACTACCGCGAGGCCTACGGCATGTATGCCTCCAACGGCATCCTGTTCAATCACGAGAGCCCGGTGCGCGGCGAAACCTTCGTGACCCGCAAGATCACCCGCGGCGTCGCCCGTATCGAGACCGGTCTCGAAGACACGCTGTATCTCGGCAATCTCGAGGCCAAACGCGACTGGGGTCATGCCAGGGATTATGTCGAGGGCATGCACAGGATATTGCAGGCCGAAGAGCCCGACGATTTCGTGCTGGCGACCGGCGAGGCGCGCTCGGTGCGCGAATTCGTCGAGCTGGCGTTCGCTGAAGTCGGCCGCGGCATCGAATGGCGCGGCAAGGGCGTCGACGAAACCGGCGCCGACCGCCAATCCGGCAAGATCGTGGTTCGCATCGACCCGACCTATTTCCGTCCTACCGAAGTCGATCTGCTGATCGGCGACGCCAGCAAGGCGCGCGACAAGCTCGGCTGGACGCCGAAGACGACGTTCGCTCAGCTGGTGAGCGAAATGGTGGCGGGCGATCTCGCGATTGCGCGGCAGGAGGTCGCCAATGGCAGCAGCTCCGTTTGAGCTGAGGGGCAAGACGGTGTTTGTTGCCGGCCATGGCGGGATGGTCGGCGCCGCGCTGGTGCGCAGGCTCGGCCGCGAAGATGTCCGGCTGCTGACGGTCAATCGCGGCGAGGTCGATTTGCGCGATCAGGCCGCGGTGGCCGGCTGGTTCGCCAAGGCGCGCCCGCAAGCGGTGTTTCTGGCGGCGGCGAAGGTCGGCGGCATCGTCGCCAACGACACGCTGCGCGCCGAATTCATCTACGACAACCTCATCATCGCCGCCAATGTGATCCATGCCGCGCACCTCAACGGCACCGAGAAGCTGATGTTTCTCGGCTCGTCCTGCATCTACCCGAGGCTGGCGCCGCAGCCGCTGCGCGAGGATTCGATGCTGACCGGGCCACTGGAGCCGACCAACGAACCCTATGCCATCGCCAAGATCGCCGGCATCAAGATGGTCGAGGCCTATCGCAGCCAGTATGGCTCCGATTTCATCAATGTGATGCCGACCAATCTGTACGGGCGCGGCGACAATTACCACCCGGAATACAGCCACGTCGTCGCCGCGCTGATCCGCCGGTTTCACGAAGCCAGGGTTTCCGGCGTGAACGACGTGGTGGTCTGGGGCACCGGCACGCCGCGACGGGAATTTCTCTACGTTGACGACATGGCCGATGCCTGCGTGCATCTGATGAAGACCTATTCCGGCGAGGAAATGGTCAACATCGGCACCGGCGTCGACATCACCATCGCCGAATTTGCGAGCGTGGTCGCGGCGACCGTCGGATACACTGGCGCGATCAGCTTCGACACCTCAAGACCCGACGGCACGCCGCGCAAGCTGCTCGACATCAGCCGCCTCGCTCAACTGGGCTGGCGCGCCAGCACCTCGCTCGAGGACGGTATCCGGCTGGCCTACCAGGCGTATCTGGCGGAGATGAAATGATCGCCGCCCGAGGCGGGTGCTTCGACCAGCAAGCGGGGAGGGCGTTACTCCACTCTATCTTTGCATGGGGTTGTTTTCACGATTTTTGGTCCAGGCCCGCTGTCAGCTCGGGTGGCTCTGAATTGTCAAAAGAGAGCTGGCCGACTATAGATGTCGCTCTCGCGATTGGGTTCCGTCCCGTTCCTCGATGCAACGCTGATTACTCCGACACTTGCATGGCTCACGGCTCAATCCCTTTAAGCGAGCTTGGCTGCAGCAAGCGCTAACTGTCTCCGTGGTAACGGAACATCCGATACATGTGGTGGTTGGCGTTTGTCGGCCCGAGAACCCAGAATATGCGTCCTTCTCGCGGCGCATGAAGAAAGCCCGTAATGACCGAAGAATCATCGGCCAGGGAGCGCGAGAGCGTTTACCTTCGCGACCGGCAAACCGGGCCGCTCCATCGCGCAGCCGGGCGGCAGGATCTGAGAACACGTATCATCACGCGCGGGGTTCGAGCCGTGTGCGGCCCGTCGACGACCGTTCCGACGACGGCAGCGGCCAACATCCCGCTGTTCAGCGCAGGTCTGCGGTTCGTATGGCTCAAGTTGCTTGGTGCGGTGGGAATCAAGAATTTTGTAGCCAGAAGCGGGCTTGGCTACGACTTCGTCTGTCACGTTGGCGATCTCAGTGAACATCCGTTCTATCATCGCCGGGCCAACGAAAACGAGCTGGCATTGTGTGCCGCCTGGTTGCAGGATGAAAGCGAACCCGTCGTACTTGATGTCGGGGCTAATGTCGGCTTCGTGTCGACCCAGCTGGCACAGATGCTCGCCGCGCGTTCTCCGACGATCTATGCCTTCGAACCTGTGCCGGCGACGTTCACGAAACTCGAGCAGTCCGTGCGAGCCCTCGGTTTGAATGACCGGGTTCAGCCCGTAGCAGCCGCCGTTCTTGATGAACCGCGCCAGGTGTGCCTCAGCTATTCACTGAAGAACTCCCTCTATGCCCAGATCACGCCGGGTGGACTCAACCCGCGAGCGGGCGACCATCTCGCCCACGCGCAGGGAGTTACGCTGGATGCGTTCTGTGCGCAGAAAGGCATTCGTCCCGCGCTTCTGAAGATCGACGTCGAGGGGAGCGAAGTGGCCGTGTTGCGTGGAGCATCGCGGCTGCTCTCGGGGAGTGACCGACCTGCGATTCTCATCGAATATAATCCGCTTACGCTGTCGGAATGCGGTGCCACTGGAGGCTCCCTGAGCGAATTGCTTGCGGGCTATTCGCTCTATTACGTGGATGATCTCGAGGGACAAGCATTGCCCTTTGGCAGCCCGGTGTATCGAATCGAAGAGATTACCTGGATATGCAATCTGTTCGCGGTTCCGGAAGACTCGCTGGGGCGTTGGGCATCCGCGTTGAATCGCGCCGTGCACCGTCTCGAAGCGTGAGAGCGGTTGCCGTGCGCGTCGGTCTGGATTCGGGGTCCGGCGGCCCGCGGCGCGGTCCTGGCTAGCGGGCTGCGTTGCGGGGCGCGGTCTTGCCGAGCGATGTCGCCATCGCAGAGATCAGCGGCTTCATGAAGAAGGCATCGTGGGCGGGCGTGATGTCGGTGCGCAAGCCCTGGGACCGGAGTTCATCCGACACCACTGGCCCGACCGAGGCGATCGGCGTCCGCGCCAGTCCCTCGCGCAGTCTGTCCTCGCAATGATGCGCCCGCGCGACGTCGAACAGACGGCGCGCCTGACCCGAACTGGTCAGCGCAATCGCGTCGATACGGCCCTGCGCCATCTCGTCGATCGCGGCGATGATGCTGGTTTCGGCGACCTGTGCATCGTAGACGTAAGGCGAAACGGCATCGACCTCGGCGCCTTGCGCCTCGATAGCGCCGATCAGCACGCTGTGATCCTTGTCCGGATAGAGCTGCAGGCCGACGCGGTGGCCCGCAAGGTCGACGCGCGACAGCATCTCGGCGATCCCCTCCGAGGTCGGTTTCTCCGTCGTTGCCTGAGGCTCCAGCCCGATCTCGCGCAGCGCCCGACCGGGTTTGGGACCGCGGGCGAACTTGCGCGCCTTTCCGAGCACGGCGACAAAATCCTGGTCGACACCGGTCCGCCGCGCCACCGCCATCAGCCGCTGCAGGCCCTCGCCGGTCATCAGCACCAGATCGTCGCAGGGTTCTGCGATGAAACGGCCGATCCAGGCCTCGACCGGTGCCGGATCCGGTGCCTCGTGAATGGTGAACATCGGACATTGCAACACGTCCGCGCCCTGCTCGGTGAGCAGGCGGGAAAACTGCGCCTCCTCGCGGGTTTCCAGGATGAGAATGCGATAGCCGTTCAGTCTGTCAGCCATGGTCCTGCTCAACGCGATCCGGCTCTAACGCCGGTCGCCTGTTGTTTGTTCATCATGGCGCTGCGACCGGGATTGGCGCAAGGGCGTTCCGGGTGATAGAGCAGGCCGCAAATCGCTCGTCTTTCGGAAGTCATTCAGCTCGCCATGCCCGATCACCAGTTCGTTTTGACGTTGTCCTGCCCGGATCGCCCCGGCATCGTTTCGGCGGTATCGACGTTCCTTGCCCATAATGGCCAGAACATTCTCGATGCCCAGCAGTTCAATGACGTCGAGACCGGTCATTTCTTCATGCGGGTGGTGTTCAATGCCGCCGATCTCGCGGTCAATCTGGCGTCGCTGGAAACGGGTTTTCGCGCAATCGCCGAACGATTCGGCATGGAGTGGCTGATGCGCGACCGCGCCAGCCGTCGCAGGGTCATGCTGCTGGTCTCGAAATCCGATCACTGCCTCGCCGATATCCTGTATCGCTGGCGCACCGGCGAACTCGAGATGATTCCGACCGCGGTCGTCTCCAACCATCCGCGCGACACCTACAGCAATCTCGATTTCGGCGAGATTCCGTTTCACTATCTGCCGGTCACCAAGGAGACCAGGCGCGAGCAGGAAACCGCGGTCTGGAATCTGGTCGGCGAAACCCGCACAGATCTGGTGGTGCTGGCGCGCTATATGCAGATCCTGTCGGACGAGATGTCGGCGAGGTTGTCGGGACGCTGTATCAACATTCACCACTCGTTTCTGCCGGGCTTCAAGGGCGCGCGGCCCTACCATCAGGCTCATGAGCGCGGCGTCAAGCTGATCGGCGCCACCGCGCATTACGTCACCAGCGCACTCGACGAAGGCCCGATCATCGAACAGGATGTCGAGCGCATCAGCCATCGCGATACGCCCGAAGACCTGATTCGCAAGGGCCGCGACATCGAACGCCGCGTACTGGCGCGCGCCATGCGCCATCATCTGGAGGATCGCGTGATCCTCAACGGCCGCAAGACCGTGGTGTTCATGGACTGACGCGTTTTCTTGCGCGAACCGTTACACCACTTCGCTCGGAAAACGCTTTAGTCGAATTTGGGATTGAAGGTTCTCGGATTCCAGCCGAAGTCGCGGATTGCCGGCGCGGAATCGAACGTCATGTCTTTCATCATGCGGATGCCCATCGCGACATTGGCGCCGGGAAACAGCGGTTTCGCCAGAAGGAATCCGGCGCGCCACAGCAACGGCGGCACGGGAAAGGTGCGCCGCGGCATCCCCGATCCGTCGAAAATCCGGCCGATCATCTCCCGGTAGGGGAGTGTCTCCCCCCCGGGCAGCGCATAGAATTTGTTGATCGCAGCGTGGCTCGAGCCAGCGGCAAGCGCTCCGATCGCCAGATCCTCCGCATGCACCGGCTGGCGTAAACCCCTTGCGCCGCCGACCAGGGGCATGAAGCCGAACCTGCGAATGAGCCGCGACAACGGCGTGATATTGGTGTCGCGACCCTCGGCGTAGATCAAGGTCGGACGCAATATCGTCCAGCCCACATTGTGCTGTTCACATGCCGCGGCGATCCTTCGCTCGGCATCGGTAAGCCTCTTTATCATCTCGCGCTCGGCTTCGACTTCCGTGTTCTGCTTGGTAATCACGCTGGTCGAACTGAAGGCGACAACCCGCTTCAATGACGGGTTCAGGAGCTGTGGAAGGGCGTTGGCCAGAAGGATGGCGTCGGCCGTGCAAAACAGCGTTGTGAACGCCGGAAACTTCAATGAATCCGGCTTCAACAGATCGCCATGAAACCAATCGATGTCCGGTGTGCTCCGGTTGGTTCTCGACAGCACGAGAGGGCGCTGGTCTGCGCGCAGAAGCTGTTCGACGATATAGCCGCCGACCAGCCCTGTGCCACCAATGACCAGGCTCCTCGCTTCGTCGGTTTCTCGTCTCTTGGCGTCCACTTGGCGCACACGCTCCAGCATTCTCGAATCGCCCTGTTACAGCGGGCGGTTGTGCATTCTTAGTGGATCGATCGCGGGCCGCACAATCGCCAAAAGTTCGCTCGTTGGGCGCTTTCTCGCTTCACCGTACCTGCGCCGGGGATAACGGGTCGGTTTTGACGTCATCCCTTGTCGTCGCGGGTTCCAGTCGTTTTCGTTCCCGCTCCTGCATGAATTCGTCGTATTTGGCGGTACCGGGCCTCGGCGGAGCATCGGCGGGCATGCCGCCGGCCCATTGCGGGATCGCATCGCTCATTCCCGCCGCGAGTTTTTCGTTGATGGATCCACATCCGCCGAGGCCGCACGACGCAAGCGCAACGGCAAGGCTGGTGGCGAGATGGCGGGTGCCGATGGACATTGCTCGAGTTCGTGCCCTTTTATGGTGAATTCCTTCATGAGGCCTGAGCGCCCCCGATGGATCCGGTCCGCCGATGTCGCTTGGGGGACTTGCCTCAGCCTAACCCATCAGCGGAATTGAGAAAATTGCGCTTGGTCGTTGTTGTTGGTATTTTAATACCTGAAGACTTGCCGGCGTGTCCGGATGGCTTCATTCGCCTCCGCCAGGCGGGGGCGCCATGCCGCGCCGATATAGGACGTCATGCCGAGGCGGTACATGGCTGAAAGATCGGGGTTATGGTACGGCAAGGCCGGCACTCGGTTCGAGGCACGAAGCCGATCAGGGGAGAGCGTTCATGTCGTTTCGCACGGGATTACTGTCGTTGGCTGCCACTGGCATCGCACTCGCCGTCGCGGCCGGAGCGGCTCCGGCCAGCGCGCAGGAGAGCGTGAAGATCGGCCTGATCCTGCCGATGACCGGCGGCCAGGCTTCGACCGGCAAGCAGATCGACAATGCGGTCAAGCTCTACATGCAGCAGAAGGGCGACACCGTTGCCGGCAGGAAGATCGAGATCATTCTGAAGGACGATGGCGCGGTCCCCGACAATACCAAGCGCATCGCGCAGGAACTGATCGTCAACGAGAAGGTCAATTTCATCGCCGGCTTCGGCGTGACCCCGGCAGCGCTTGCCGCGGCGCCGCTGGCGACCCAGGGCAAGATCCCGCAAATCGTGATGGCGGCCGGTACATCGATCATCACCGAGCGCTCGCCCTATATCGTGCGGACAAGTTTTACCCTCGCGCAATCCTCCACCATCATCGGCGACTGGGCCGCCAGGAACGGCATCAAGAAGGTCGCGACGCTGACCTCGGACTACGCGCCCGGCAACGACGCGCTGAACTTCTTCAAGCAGAATTTCACCGCGGGCGGCGGCGAAATCGTCGAAGAGGTCAAGGTACCGCTGGCCAATCCCGACTTCGCGCCGTTCCTGCAGCGGATGAAGGACGCCAAGCCGGACGCGGTGTTCGTGTTCGTTCCGGCCGGACAAGGCGGCAACTTCATGAAACAATATGCCGAGCGCGGTCTCGACAAGTCGGGCATCAGGGTGATCGGTCCCGGCGACGTGATGGACGACGATCTCCTCAACAACATGGGCGATGCCGCGCTCGGCACCGTCACCGCGCACCATTACTCCGCCGCGCATCCCTCCGCGATGAACAAGGAGTTCGTTGCCGCCTACAAGAAAGCCTACGGCAATCGCCCGGGCTTCATGGCGGTGAGCGGCTATGACGGCATCCACATGATCTACGAGGCCTTGAAAAAGACCGGTGGCAAGACCGACGGCGATGCGCTGGTCGCGGCGATGAAGGGGATGAAGTGGGAGAGCCCGCGCGGCCCGATCTCGATCGATCCGGAAACCCGCGACATCGTGCAGAACATCTATATCCGCAAGGTCGAGAAGGTCGACGGCGAGCTCTACAACGTCGAATTCGCGACCTTCGAGGCCGTCAAGGATTCCGGCAAGACGAAGAAGTGACGCGCGAAAGCGCGTCATCCCGGGGCGCGCATTAGCGCGAACCCGGGATCTCGACATCGTTGGACAAGATTCCGGGTTCAGCGCTCCGCGCTGCCCCGGAATGACGGAGAGCCTTCCGGCGTTTGCCCATGACCACGCTGTTCACCATCCTGTTCGACGGCGTCGCCTACGGCATGTTGCTGTTCGTGCTGGCCTGCGGCCTCGCCGTCACGCTCGGATTGATGAACTTCGTGAATCTCGCGCATGGCGCGTTCGCCATGACCGGCGGCTATGTCTGCGCGGTGCTGGTGAATCAATCCGGCTGGCCGTTCTTCGCCGCACTGCCGCTGGCGTTCGTCGTCAGCGCTGCGATCGGCGTGGCGCTGGAACGCTCGTTGTACCGCCATCTCTACACCAGAAGCCACCTCGACCAGGTGCTATTCTCGGTCGGCCTCGTCTTCATGTCGGTGGCGGCGGTCGACTACATCATGGGGTCGTCGCGGATCTTCATCAGGCTGCCGGCGGCGCTGGAGGGGCAGATCGATTTCTTCGGCGTCGGCATCGGCCGTTATCGGCTGATGATCATCGTCATCTGCGGCCTGCTCACCCTGGCCCTTCAACTGGTTCTGGCGCGCACCCGGTTCGGCAGCCGGCTGCGGGCGGCGGTCGACGATCCCCGCGCTGCCAGCGGGCTTGGCATCAACGTGCCGCAGGTGTTTGCCTTTACCTTCGCCTTCGGCTGCGGGCTCGCCGGCCTCGGCGGAGCGCTCAGCGCCGAGATCCTCGGGCTCGATCCCTATTTTCCGCTGAAGTTCATGATCTATTTCCTGATCGTGGTCACCGTCGGCGGCTCCTCCAGCATCACCGGTCCGTTCATGGCCTCGCTGCTGCTCGGCATCGGCGACGTCGCCGGCAAGTATTACGTGCCCAAGATGGGGCCGTTCGTGATCTACACCATCATGATCGTGATCCTGATCTGGCGTCCGAACGGCCTGTTCGGCCGCACAGCCGCGCGTTGAAGCCTGATGACCGCGCAAGATGACGTCGGATATCATGCCAGGCAGCAAGCGCGATGGCGCCTCAGCGAAGTCGCATTCTGGGTTCTCGTGCTGGCTTGCGCGTTGCTGTTTCCCTCCCGCTATCTGATCATGACCGACATCCTGCGGCTCGCTTTGTTTGCCTTGTCGCTCGATCTGATCCTGGGCTATGCCGGCGTGGTATCGCTCGGTCACGCCGCGTTCTTCGGCATCGGTGCCTATTCGGCCGGGCTGCTGGCGCTGCACGGCATTGTTCCCGAGCCGGTGCTCGCGCTGTTCGTCGCCGGCCTCATCGCCACCGTGGTCGGCTTTCTCACCAGCTTCCTCGTGATCAGGGGCGTCGACCTGACCCGGTTGATGGTGACGCTGGGGATTGCGCTGCTGCTGGAAGCGCTGGCAGAGCGCTTCTCCAACATCACCGGGGGTTCCGACGGTCTGCAGGGCATCGAAATGCAGCCGATCCTCGGACTGTTCGCGTTCGACATGTTCGGCAAGGTCGGTTTCTTCTACTGCCTCACGGTGTTGTTCATCCTGTTCCTGCTGGCGCGGCGGATCGTGCATTCGCCGTTCGGCCTGTCGCTGCGCGCCATCCGCAACAATCCGCTGCGGGCGGCGGCGATCGGCATCCCGGTCAACCGGCGGCTGATCGCTATCTACACGCTGTCGGCGTTTTATGCGGGAATCGCGGGCGCCCTGTTCACCCAGACCACGGCGCTGGCCTCGCTGGATGTGTTCTCGTTCGAAAAGTCGGCAGATCTGATGTTGGTCCTGGTCATCGGAGGCACCGGTTATCTCTACGGCGGGTTGATCGGGGCGGTGGTGTTCAAGATGCTGCAGGAGATTTTCCAGACCATCACGCCGCAATACTGGCTGTTCTGGATCGGCCTCGTGCTGGTCGTGATCGTGCTGGTCGGTCGACCGCGCATGCACCGCTGGGCGCTGTGGCTGCCGAACCTGGTGATCCGGCGGTTTGCCGGACGCAAGGCGGTCGTCGCCGTTCCGGAAAGGGACGGGCCATGACGCTGGCGCTGGAAACGATCGGGCTGGAGAAAAGCTTCGGCGGCCTCAGGGTCACCCAGGACCTGTCGCTCAGGATAGAGCAGGGCGCCCGCCACGCGCTGATCGGTCCGAACGGCGCCGGCAAGACCACCGTCATCAATCTCCTGACCGGCATGCTCAAGCCCGATGCCGGGCGCATCCTGCTCAAAGGCAGCGACATCACCGATCTCGCCGTCCACACCAGGGTGCTGCGCGGGCTGTCGCGCACCTTCCAGATCAACCAGCTCTATGCCGATTTGACACCGCTCGAAACCATCGGACTTGCGGTCTCGGAACGGCTCGGCCGCGGCGGCGACTGGTGGCGCCGGATGGGGACGCGCAACGACGTGAATGCCGAGATAGCGGAAAATCTGGTGCGGTTCCACTTGCTCGACGTCATGAACGAGCCGACGGTGACCCTGCCGTACGGAAAGCAGCGCCTGCTCGAGATCGCGGTCGCTATTGCCGCCAGGCCGCGCGTGCTGCTGCTGGACGAGCCGGCCGCCGGCGTGCCGGAAAGCGAGCGCCACGATATCCTCGCCGCCGTGGCGGCATTGCCGCGCGACGTCACGGTGCTCCTGATCGAGCACGACATGGATCTGGTGTTCTCGTTCGCCGACCGCATTTCGGTGCTGGTCAACGGCGCCATGCTGGTGGAGGGCCCGCCGGACGAGGTGGCGCGCGATCGAAGGGTGAAGGCGGTTTATCTCGGCGAGGCCGCCGATGCCTGATCTCCTGGCCATCGAAGGCCTGCGCGCGGGTTACGGCGAAGCGGTGGTATTGCCCGGCATGTCGCTGCGCTTGCCGGAAAGCCAGGTGCTTGCACTGCTCGGCCGCAACGGCGCCGGCAAGACCACTCTGATCAATTCGATCGTCGGCATCACCCGCCGGTTCAGTGGCGGCATCACCCTCGGCGGGCTCGACATCACCGCGATGCGGCCGGATCAACGGGCGCGGGCGGGCATCGGCTGGGTGCCGCAGGAGCGCAATATCTTCCGTTCCCTCACGGTGGAGGAAAACATGACCGCCGTCGCCCAGCCGGGGCCCTGGACGGTGGCGAAAGTCTACGAGATGTTTCCGCGGCTGAAGGAGCGCCGCAACAATTTCGGCAACCAGCTTTCCGGCGGCGAGCAGCAGATGCTGGCGATCGGCCGGGCGCTGACGCTCAATCCGAAGGTGTTGCTGCTGGACGAGCCGACCGAGGGGCTGGCCCCGATCATCGTCGAGGAGTTGCTCGAGGCGCTGGGCACCATCACCCGGGCCGGAGGCATTTGTGCGGTCATTGTCGAACAGAACGCGCAAAAGATTCTAGGGCTTGCCGACCGCGTTGTGATATTGGAGCGCGGCGCGATCGTCCATGATGCGGCCAGCAGCACGTTGAAAGCCGATTCCGCCGCGCTGGAGCGCTTTCTCGGCGTCTCCGGCGCCGCCGCCCACTAATTTTTCCTCGGGAGTTGAGACCATGCAGCGAACCAAAGCCCCGTTCCGCGCCGACGAGGTCGGCAGCCTGTTGCGGCCGCCGCGCATCAAGGAGGCGCGCGCCAGGCTGGAGAAGGGCGAGATCTCCGCCGACGACCTGCGCAAGGCCGAGGACATGGAGATTGAAAAGGTCGTGCACAAGCAGGCCTCGATCGGCCTGAAGCTCGCGACCGACGGTGAATTCCGCCGCTCCTGGTGGCATTTCGATTTTCTCGCCAAGCTCACCGGGTGCGAATTGTTTCATCCCGAGACCGGCATCCAGTTCGCGGGCGTGGAGACCCGGCACGACGCGGTGCGGGTGATCGGCAAGCTCGATTTCCCCGACGATCATCCGATGCTGGACCATTTTCGTTTCCTGAAGAAACATGCCGATGTCGCGCATGTGATGCCGAAGATGACGATCCCGTCGCCGGCGGTGCTGCACTTCCGCGGCGGCCGCAAGTCGATCTCGAAAGACGTCTATCCCGATCTCGACGCCTTCTTCGAGGATCTCGGCAAGACCTACCGCAAGGCCGTCAAGGCGTTTTACGACGCCGGCTGCCGCTACCTTCAGTTCGACGATACGGTCTGGGCCTATCTGTGCTCGCAGGAGGAATTGAAGAAGGCCCGCGAGCGCGGCGATAACCCCGACGGCCTGCAGGAAATCTACGCCCGTGTCATCAACTACGCGATCGCCGAGCGGCCGGCCGACATGACCATCACCACGCATGTCTGCCGCGGCAATTTCCGTTCCACCTGGATTTCGTCCGGCGGCTACGAGCCGGTGGCCGAAACGCTGCTCGCCGGCACCAATTACGACGGCTACTTCCTGGAATATGATTCGGACCGCGCCGGCGGCTTCGAGCCGCTGCGCTATCTGCCGAAGGGCAACAAGATCGTGGTGGTCGGCGTCATCACCTCGAAATCGGGCGAACTGGAAAAGAAGGAAGACATCAAGCGTCGGCTGGAAGAGGCGAGCAGATTTGCACCGCTCGATCAGCTCGCGGTTTCGCCGCAATGCGGTTTTGCATCCACCGAGGAAGGCAACCTGCTCACCGAGGAGGAGCAGTGGGCGAAACTGAAGCTCGCTGTCGATGTCGCCCGGGAGGTGTGGGGGTAGGGCCGCGGTCGGCTGGTTCGGGCAAGGATCCGGGTTTCGCGAGCCAGCTTGCCGGAACCGGCAGACCTCAGATTGCCTTGAGCTTGCGATAGGCAAACCAGACCATCTTCAGCAGCAGCCAGCCGTCGCGAAAACGCGAAATCTGGGTTTCGCCGAACGTTCGCGCCTTGTAGTGGATCGGCGTCTCGATGATCTTGAGATGCTGTTTCGCGGCGCCGAAGATCAGATCAAAGTCGCCGAACGGATCGAAGTTGCCGAAGTAAGCGCGCTCCTGCGCCAGCAGCTCGTAGTCTCTTCGCAGCAAGGCTTTGGTGCCGCACAGGGTGTCGGTCAGGCGGGTATTGACGAGATAGCTGAACAGATAGGCGAAGCAGCGGTTGGCAATGAAATTCAGCGGACGCATCGCCTCGTTTTCCATCGGATACACAAGTCGGGTGCCGTTGACGAATTCGGCCTTCCCGCTCTCGATCACCGCATGGTATTTTGGCAGCGCTTCCGGCGGCATCGTCAGATCGGCATCCAGGATCATCAGCACATCGCCGGTCGCGGCGGCAAACCCCTTCCGGACCGCGTCGCCCTTGCCTTTGCCGTCCTGTTTCAGGACCTTGATGACCCAACTGTCCCTGTAGGCATCGCGGACCCGCTCGCATTCTTCGAACGTGCCGTCGCTGGAATTTCCTTCGACGAACAGGATTTCCTGGGCGGAGCCGAATTTCGGCATGCGCCGGATCGCGTTTTCGATGTTGCCCCTTTCGTTGCGACAGGGAATGAGAACGCTGGCGGAAAATTTGCGGTTCGGAAAATGGCGGACCGGCCGTCCGATGATGTAGGTGCGAAGGCACAACTGCCTGATCCCGGGCAGGGGCGCGATGTACCGGTTGATAAACGGCCCAAGCCCAAGCCAGCGCCGCGGAAGCAATTGGCGCTGCTCCTGGCTGATCACCTCGAAATCAGCGAGCTCCATCAGGTTCAGGAAGTCGGCGGTGGCGATATAGTTGATCTCGGGCTGCTTGCTGCGCAGGCGTAACGTCTCTGCGAGTTTCAGGACCGGTTCCCACAGATGCGAGTAATAGGCGATGATGATGCGCGTCGACGGCGAACACAATTGCTGGACCTGCCGCAGGGTACCGTCGATATCCTCGAACATCCCGATCGTATCGGCCATCACGATGTAGTCGAAAGGTCCCTCGATCGAGGTGATCGTGGCCGGATCCTCGACGTCCCCGTGGACGAAATGCAGATCGGGATACCGGGTCTTCGCTTGCGCGATTGTCCTGGCGCCGAAATCGACGCCGACGCCATAGGACGGTTGCAGGGCGGCCAGCAAATCTCCCCGGCCGCAGCCGAGTTCGAGTACCCGTTTGCCCGGTGGAATCAGAAATCGCATGAACTTGCGATCGTCGTCGTGATAGGCGGCGTTGAAATCGCGCCAGCGATCGAGTTCCTCGCTGTTGCCCTCGAAGTGGTCGAGCAGGTCGCGTTTGCGCCTCGAAAGCTCGATCGAACGTGAGGGGTCCGAGCGTACGGCAATCACTGCGGTCTCGGAGGAGTCAAAATTCATGATCTGGCGTCTGGAAGGGATCGAAGATGCAATCGGATTCGCCGAAACGGGACCGGCAAGCGACCGCCCGACTTCTAGACTGAATTGGCGCTTGGCTGTACCGAAATTGTTCCCGCAGGGCTTGCTCCGTCGATCTGCTGCAGGATGACGGTGTGCAGAGGAGGCCCCTGCCGTGCCGCATTCCGGCGCATGCAATCCCGGGCTTCCAGGGCTTGCGAGATCGTTGCCGCAGCCGGCCAAGTTAGCCCTGCATTCCCTTGGTGGGCAGGCAGTGTTAGGACACCCGCGCCATCCGCTGCTGCCCACCGGCTTGTCCCAAATCCAGACAAACCCCGCCGAATGAAAAACGACCAGATCCTCGCCCTGATCTCCGAATTCTGCCGGCAGGCGGACATGGCAGAATCGACCTTCGGCCGCCGCGCCGTCAATGACGGCAAGCTGGTGCACCGCTTGCGCGAGGGCAAGCGCATCACCATCGACACACTGGACCGGATCCAGGCCTATATCGCGGCTTCCACGCCCGGCGGGCTACCGCCGCCGCGCGGGCTTGAGGTGCCACCCGAGAAGCGGGATCCTCGCGGTAATTTCCGATTTTTCGAGAATCGGCAGAAATACCTGCTGTTTGTCCATACCTGCAGCGAAAAGCGGGTGATCGCCGAGCGCGTTGGGCTGGAACTCGGCAGCATCCACCCCCGGCCGCCCGCGCTGAGGGTATTCGATGCCGGGGTCGGCGACGGCACGGTCCTGGCGCGGGTGATGCGCTCGATGCACGGCCGCTTCCCCCATATGCCGTTCTACATCGCCGGCAAGGAGCTCAGTCTGGAGGACGTCCGGCTGACCCTCGACAAGGTGCCGGATCGTCTGTTCGAGCACCCGGCCACGGTTTTCGTACTGACCAACATGTATTATGCCGAGGCGCCATGGCTTACGCCGGCCTCGCCCGCGGCTGCCGCGGGCATGATTTGGCATGAGGTGGTCCTGCAGGGCGCCTCCTCGGGCGAGTTCGAGGCCCAGATCGCCGCATTGGGGCCATTTCTGGAGCAAAACTGGCGGGCCAATGTCAGCCCGCGTTCGGGCATGCCGGTCTATGAGCGGCCGGTCGCCATCGTGCTGTACCGGGAGGATCACCGGTTTTTGCTCGATTCGATCATCCCGCGGGCCGGCCGTTCCGAGGCCAATTTCGACCTGATCATCGCCTCGCAGCCCTACCGGGCGAAATCTTCTGTGAATTTCCGCGCTAGGCGCATCATTGCCCCGCTGGCCCGGGCGCTCCGGGCCGGAGGCCGTTTGATTGGAATTCACTCCCACGGGCAGGATCCGGGGCTGGAGATCATCCAGTCGGTCTGGCCGGGAGAAAATCCTTTCGCGGTGAGCCGTCATGAGCTATTGCGCGCGGTGAAATACGAGCTGGGATCGGCCGGGCGCGATCTTAACTTTAATGCATATGCCGATAACCGCTCGATCTTCCGATATGATATGGAAGCGCTGCCCAACGAGGTCACCGGCTCGATCGGAACCTCCACGGCCTTTGCAGCGTGGAACGCCGCGGTGTATGTCGCCCAGATCGAAGACGACCGGTTGACGGAAATGACAGAAAGCGGCCGCACTCTCGATGCCACCAGGGAAGTTCTGCGCAAGCATAACGGGCTCTGGTTCTACGACGAATCCTACGTCATCTCGCGCCGTCGCGACTGACATTTCAGGACACACTTTTCGATGAGGACCGCCGAGGTCAGGCGGAAAAAGGGGTTGGTTGATGCGCGCGTATTATCTGTTCACCAGTGAGTCGGTATCCGAAGGTCATCCGGACAAGGTCTGCGACAGGATTTCGGACGAGATCGTCGATCTGTTCTTCCGCGAAGGCCAGAAGGCTGGCTTCGACCCCTGGGCGATTCGCGCGGCCTGCGAAACCCTCGCCACCACCAACCGGGTGGTGATCGCCGGCGAGACCCGCGGCCCCGCCTCGGTCACCAACGAGCAGATCGAGAGCGTGGCCCGCGCCGCGATCAAGGACATCGGCTACGAGCAGGAAGGCTTTCACTGGGAGAAGGCCAAGGTCGAAATCCTGCTGCATCCGCAATCCGCCGACATCGCGCAGGGCGTCGATGCGCTGCAGCCCGGCACCAACAAGGAAGAGGGCGCCGGCGACCAGGGCATCATGTTCGGTTACGCCACCAGCGAGACCCCCGACCTGATGCCGGCGCCGCTGTTCTACGCCCACAAGATCCTGCGGCTGATCTCGGAGGCGCGCCACTCCGGCAAGGAGAAGGTGCTGGGTCCGGACTCCAAGAGCCAGGTCACCGTGCAATACGAAAACGGCAAGCCGGTCGGCGTCACCCAGATCGTGGTCTCGCACCAGCATCTGGTCGAGGACATGTCGTCCAGCCAGGTGCGCGACTGCGTCGAACCCTATGTTCGGCAGGCGCTGCCGGAGGGCTGGATCAACGGCAAGACCACCTGGCACGTCAACCCGACCGGCAAGTTCTACATCGGCGGTCCCGACGGCGACGCCGGCCTCACCGGCCGCAAGATCATCGTCGACACCTATGGCGGCGCGGCGCCGCATGGCGGCGGCGCCTTCTCCGGCAAGGACCCGACCAAGGTGGATCGTTCGGCGGCCTATGCCGCGCGCTATCTCGCCAAGAACATCGTCGCGGCCGGCCTGGCCGGCCGCTGCACGCTGCAGCTCGCCTATGCCATCGGCGTGGCGCGGCCGCTGTCGATCTACATCGATACCCACGGCACCGGACAGGTGCCCGAGGACAAGCTCGAGAAGGCCGTGGCCGAGGCGATGGACCTGACGCCGCGCGGCATCCGCAAGCACCTCGACCTCAACAAGCCGATCTACGCCCGCACCTCGTCCTACGGCCATTTCGGCCGCACCCCGGACAAGGACGGCGGTTTCTCCTGGGAAAAGACCGACCTGGCCGACGCGCTGAAGCGCGCCGTCTGACTTCTCACCTCTCCCCGCTTGCGCGGAGAGGTCGGCGTGTAGCGCCGGGTGAGGGGACTATCCGCGAGGCGGTGCTTGTTGAGAGAGCCCCTCACCCCAACCCTCTCCCCGCAAGAGCGGGGCGAGGGGGCAGACCGCGCCTTAATGCGTTCAGTTTTGTTTTGTACCGATAAGTCCGAATTCACCTGTTCAGGGATCAACCACATGACCGCCGCCGCCAAGAAGCCCGCCTTCACCGATTACATCGTCAAGGACATTTCGCTGGCCGAATTCGGCCGCAAGGAAATCTCGCTGGCCGAGACCGAGATGCCCGGCCTGATGGCGACTCGCGAGGAATACGGCCCGAAGCAGCCGCTGAAGGGCGCCCGCATCGCCGGCTCGCTGCACATGACGATCCAGACAGCGGTGCTGATCGAGACCCTGGTAGCGCTGGGTGCCGACGTCCGCTGGGTCTCCTGCAATATCTATTCGACCCAGGACCACGCCGCGGCCGCGATCGCGGCGGCCGGCATTCCCGTGTTCGCGGTGAAGGGCGAGAGCCTGGTCGAATACTGGGACTACACCGCGCGGATGTTCGACTGGCACGGCGGCGGCACCCCCAACATGATCCTCGATGACGGCGGCGACGCCACCATGCTGGTGCATCACGGCCTGCGCGCCGAGCAGGGCGACACAGCGTTCCTCGACAAGCCGGAATCGGACGAAGAGGAAGTGTTCTACGCGCTGATCAAGCGGCTGCTGAAGGAAAAGCCGAAAGGCTATTTCGCCGAGATCGCGAAGAACATCAAAGGCGTTTCGGAAGAGACCACCACCGGCGTGCACCGCCTCTACGAGATGCAGAAGAGCGGCAAGCTGCTGTTCCCGGCGATCAACGTCAACGACTCCGTTACAAAATCGAAGTTCGACAACCTCTATGGCTGCCGGGAGTCGCTGGTCGACGGCATCCGCCGCGGCACCGACGTCATGATGTCCGGCAAGGTGGCGATGGTCGCGGGCTTCGGCGATGTCGGCAAGGGCTCGGCGGCCTCGCTGCGCCAGGCCGGCTGCCGCGTCATGGTGTCCGAAATCGATCCGATCTGCGCGTTGCAGGCGGCGATGGAAGGCTACGAGGTCGTCACCATGGAAGACGCCGCGCCGCGGGCCGATATCTTCGTCACCGCCACCGGCAACAAGGACATCATCACCATCGAGCACATGCGCGCGATGAAGGTTCGCGCCATCGTCTGCAACATCGGCCACTTCGACAACGAGATCCAGATCGGGCATCTGAAGAACCTGAAGTGGGACAACATCAAGCCGCAGGTCGACGAGATCACCTTCCCCGACGGCAAGCGGATGATCCTGTTGTCGGAAGGCCGCCTGGTGAACCTCGGTAACGCCATGGGCCATCCGAGCTTCGTGATGTCGGCGTCGTTCACCAACCAGACGCTGGCGCAGATCGAGTTGTGGGCCAACAACAAGGACGGCAAATACAAGAAGGAAGTCTACGTGCTGCCGAAGTCGCTCGACGAGAAGGTCGCCCGGCTGCATCTCGCCAAGATCGGCGTCAAGCTGACCGAACTGCGCAAGGACCAGGCCGACTACATCGGCGTCAAGCCGGAAGGCCCGTTCAAGAGCGATCATTACCGGTACTAAGACGATCAGCCTTTTAAGAAAACCACAAGCAACCCCAAGCCCCGGAGCGATCCGGGGCTTTTTGCTGGTCAGATTTCGCAATCTGTGGTAGTGAAGCCGCAAGAAATTGCATCTGCCATTTCAGACATTTCAGGCGGAGAATCCTTTTTCACGATCAAGCATTCGGGAGGCTAATGATGTCCAACGAAGCAGCCAACGTCGAAATCCTCAAAGAGGCTTATGGCAAGTGGCATGAAACGAAGGGCGGCAGTCTCAATCATTTCCTGGGCTTCGCCGACCCGGAGATCAGCTTCGGTTCGGTTCCCAGAGGTGCCGCTCCGCTGACATTCGCAAAGCAATACGACAATCGTGAAGCGATGAAGGCTTATTTCGACGGCCTGCTGAAAGACTGGACCATGGAGCATTACACGGTCGACGAGTACATCGCGCAGGGCGATACGGTGGTCGCGCGCGGGTCGTGCGCATGGACCAACAAGAAAACCGGCAAAATCGCGGAGACGCCGAAAGTCGATTTCTGGCGGTTCCGCGACGGCAAGGCAGTCGAGTTCTACGAATATTTCGATACCGCCTGTGTCGCGATGGCGGCGACGTAGCGATCCCGGTTGCAATTTCGCTCCGGTCTGCCCATTACTCGGGCAGGGAGAGCGCGATGACGGATACCTCAGAACATTTCGACGTCCTGATCGTCGGTGCCGGCCTGTCCGGCATCGGTGCGGGTTTTCACCTGCAACAGAAGTGCCCGGGCAAGAGCTTCGTCATTCTGGAGGGCCGCGACTGCATCGGCGGCACCTGGGATCTGTTCCGCTACCCCGGCATCCGCTCCGACAGTGACATGTTCACGCTGGGCTATTCGTTCAAGCCGTGGGTCGAGGCCAAGGCGATCGCCGACGGGCCGCGGATCTTGAACTATGTCCGCGAGACCGCGGCCGAGAACGGCATCGACAGGAAGATCCGCTTTCATCACCGGGTCAAGCGCGCGTCGTGGTCGACGCCGGAGGCGCGCTGGAGCGTGGAAGTCGAGCGCACGACAGGCGAGGGTGGCACCGAGCTGGTGCGCTTCACCTGCAATTTCCTGTTCATGTGCTCGGGCTATTACAGATACGAGGAAGGCTACACGCCGGAATTCGCCGGCCGCGACGATTTCGCCGGCCGCATCGTGCATCCGCAGAAATGGACCGACGACATCGACTATGCCGGCAAGCGGGTGGTGGTGATCGGCTCGGGCGCCACCGCGGTGACGCTGGTGCCGGAGATGGCCAAGACCGCCGGTCACGTCACAATGCTGCAGCGCTCGCCCACCTACGTGGTGGCGCGGCCGGCGGAGGATCCGGTCGCCAACAAGCTTCGCGCGAAGCTGCCGTCGAAGTTGGCCTATCATCTGATCCGCTGGCGCAACGTGGGCTGGGGCATGTTCTTCTTCCAGCTCTCCAAACGCAAGCCGGCCAAGGTCAAGGACATGATTCTCGGCGGCGTCAGGATGGCGCTCGGGCCGGACTACGATGTCGCCACTCATTTCACGCCGCGCTACAATCCCTGGGACCAGCGGCTCTGCCTGGTGCCAGACGGCGACCTGTTCAAGGCGATCCGGGACAAGCGCGCTTCGGTCGTCACCTCGGAGATCGACCATTTTACCAAAGGTGGCATCAAGCTGAAGGACGGCAGCGAACTCGAGGCCGACATCATCGTCACCGCGACCGGGCTGGTGCTGCAGGTGCTCGGCGGTATGCAGGTCGATGTCGACGGCCGCGCGGTCGATTTCGCGAGAACGCTGAACTACAAGGGCATGATGTATTCCGACGTGCCCAACATGGCGTCGGCGTTCGGCTACACCAATGCGTCGTGGACGCTGAAATGCGACCTGACCTGCGAATATGTCTGCCGCCTGATCAACTACATGGACCGGCACGGCTACAGGCAATGCGTGGCACACAATGTCGATCCCGGCGTCACTGAATTGCCGTCGCTCGATTTCTCGTCGGGCTATGTGCAGCGCTCGATCGCGAAGATGCCCAAGCAGGGCTCGAAGCGGCCGTGGCGGCTGTACCAGAACTATGCGCTCGACATCGTCACGCTGCGCTACGGCAAGGTCGATGACGGCGTGATGCGGTATTCGTGAGCGGCGGAGCAGGCCGGCGAACAGGCGCCGTCCTGAGCCGCGGTCAGGCGGGGCTGCCGCTCCCGCCTCGCCTGCGGGCTGCACCGGTGGTCCCTGGGGCATGCGTTGTTTCACGTATTCGCGCCGTTCGGCGAATCGGCGAGCATGGGGAAGGTTAACGTCGTATTAATCGACCAATCCTAGGCTTGCGGGATTGAGGCTCGAGACAGCATGAGGAAACCCATGGACGCCCAGAGAATTGCCGTGGATGCGATCGTGACGCTGACCGACTGCGACCGTGAGCAGGTCGTGGCCTTCATCCGCCGGCTTTACCTGACCGGTGTGACGGATCCCAAGCGCCTGACCTTCAAGGGCCTGCAGGCTTTGGCGCGGGGCTGAGCTTCCCCAACAGCGGTTGCAGCGCGGCGCTCTTTAGTGGCTGTCGAAACCGCTGGTGAGACCCAGATGGGCGATCTTCATGGCATCGGCGTCCACGAAGTGGAATTGCTGAAGGATGCCGGCCGCTGATCCCGGCAGGGCCTGCCAATGGCCAGACAGAACATCGGCGAGCGACGACGCCATCTTGCTGCCCGCCGCCAGCGCCCATTCCAGTTCGGCGATGCCGGCCTGATCTTTGCCGTCGGCAGTGTCGAATACGAAAACAGGCGACTGCGCAACGCCTGCGGCCAGCGGCGCTTGCGCGGTCCCGATGACGCCGTTGCCGGTCAAATCCTGGTGGAAACTGGCCTCAAACGAAGCGATTGCGGCGCCCGTTCCCTGCACTTCACTGACGTAGTTGCCGTTGTTGTCGGTGGTCCAGATCATATAGTGGTCGGCGGCGCCAAACTTCCAGGCGACCTGATACCCGGTCGCCGTTTTCTCTCCGGCGATCGGAATCCAGGCGCCGGTGTGTCCCGCCGTAACCAGCGAGCCGGTGTATTTCACCGCGGGGCCGGACCCCGTGCTGGTATCGTAAAGATAATAGCTGCTTCCAACCTGTGACAGGCTGGTCGAACCAAATGCTTCAATGGCTCCTGAAGCGCCGACGATACCGTTGCCGTTCAAATCCTGTTGGAAAATGGTCTCGTAGGAAGAGATAGCGGCGCCTGATCCCTGCACTTCACTGACGTAGTTGCCGGTGTTGTCAGTCGTCCAGATCATATAGTGGTCGGCGGCGCCAAACTTCCAGGCCACCTGATACCCGGTCGACGTTTTCTCTCCGGCGATCGGCATCCAGGCGCCGGTGTGTCCCGCCGTCACCAGCGAGCCGGTATACTTCAACGAAGGACCTGACCCCGTGCCGGCAGCGTAAAGATAATAGCTGTTTCCGACCTGTGACAGGCTGGTCGAACCAAACGCTTCAATGCTGCCGGAAATGCCGACAATGCCGTTGCCGTTCAAATCCTGTTGGAAAACAGCCTCGTAGGATGAGATTGCGGCGCCCGTCCCCTGTACTTCACTGACGTAGTTGCCGTTGTTGTCGGTCGTCCAGATCATATAGAAGTCGGCGGCCCCAAATTTCCAGGTCACCTGATACCCGGTCGACGTTTTCTCTCCGGCGATCGGCATCCAGGCGCCGGTATGTCCCGCCGTAACGAGCGAGCCGGTATATTTAATCGAAGGACCGGACGTGCCGCCGTTGCCATAAAGATAATAACTGTTTCCCACCTGTGTCAGGCTCGTCACACCGAACGACTCGATCGCGGCGCCCAAATTACCGATGACGCCATTGCCGTTCAGGTCCTGGTGGAAAGCGGTCTCGAACGATGCGATGACGGCGCCTGTTCCCTGCACTTCGCTGACGTGGTTGCCGTTGTTGTCAGTCGACCAGATCATGTAGTAGTCGGCGGCACCAAATTTCCAAGCCACCTGGTACCCGGTCGACGTTTTCTCTCCGGCGATCGGCATCCAGGCGCCGGTATGTCCCGCCGTCACCAGCGAGCCGGTATATTTCAACGAAGGACCGGACGTGCCGCCGTTGCCGTAAAGAAAATAACTGTTTCCAACCTGTGTCAGGCTCGTCACACCGAGCGCCTCGATCACGGTGCCGACTGGCTGGATCCCGATCAGGTCGGCGGCGCCCAGCGCAATATTGCCGGCAAGGTCGATGGCGAAGTCGACGACCTGATCGCCGTTGGTGTAGCCCCGAATGACGGTGACGCCGCGGGCGGAGTCGTAGAAATAATTGAGTGCGCCGGCAATGCCGTCGAAGCCTGAAGTGCCGATGAAGCGGAACAGGTCGTGGGCTCCGGAGCCCGCGATCGCGTCGATGCCGCTGAGATCGATCCGGTCGACGCCGGAGACAAAGTCGGTGATCCGGTCGCGCTGACCGCTCGCCGCCGAACTGTCGCCGAAGGCAAAAACGAAAACGTCGGCGCCGCCTCCGCCGGTGAGCGTGTCGACGCCGATGCCGCCGACCAGCCGATCGATGCCTGCGCCGCCGATCAGGGTATCGTTGCCGCCGCCGCCGCTCAGCGTGCAGCCCAGGTCATTCGAATACAGCCTGTCGCTGCCGCTGCCGCCGATCGCCTTCTCGACAATGGTGTTAAGCGCGATCCCGATATTGTTGGTCAGTCCGCCTACCGAGCAGAAAGCGCCGGCACGCAGATCGATGGTCTGGGCCGTCGAATAGCCGGAGCAGTCGAGGGTGTCGTTGCCGCCGCTGTCGTAGATCGTCAGCGCGGGCGCCTGGCTGTAGTTTGCGAAGCTGAAAATCGATCCGGCGGTGTTGTTGAAGCCATATACGGTATCGCCGGTGCGGGTGGTCGCCGCGCCATAGATCGCCTGGATCGCGTAGATGTCGGCCATTTGCGGCGTGACTACGTAACGGTACGAGCCGCCGTAATTGTTCTGCGCAAAGTACGACATGAGCGAGTATTGCCAGGTGTCGTTGGCGTAGAGTGCGCTGGTCGAATAGGACCCGCTGCCATTGTAGGGACCCTGATGACCGAGGCCGAGGGCGTGACCGATCTCGTGAAGGTAGGTCTGGTAGCCGTAGCTATCGATTCCCGTTTTGCCGTCATAGGCGCCGCCGCCATTGGTGATCCAGTCGGCGCTGATATTGACGGTTGCCGAACTGATGATTCCGGAGCCGTTGTAATTGCTGGATGCCCAGGCCGTCATCGTGCCGTTATGCGTGAAGGTGATGTTCGCGGCACCGGAGGTCTGAACGAAGTTCAGGTTGGCAACCTCGTGCCAGGCGTTCAGCGCCGATTGCGCGAGCATTTGCTCGTTCGCATTCAACCCGCTGATATTGTAGGTGATGGTCGAGCTACCGAAGTGATGCGCGATCGTGTCGTTGTCTTGCCAGAATCCGTTGACCAGGTAGTCGCCGAGCTGCGCGATCGTCGCGACGGGTTTGGCGGCGCTGGTGACGACGTTTGACGATACGTCCGCCGCGTCCGCGCCGAAGTGTATGTTGTAACCGAGCCCTGCACATAACTGGCACATGCGTTAGCCCACCGTCCTGATCGGGAGGTGCAATGCGGTTCGGTTCATTATGGCGCTGTTCACGTGACGACCGACCTCCGGACAAGGGCGGCCGAGATCGTCAACCGAACGGGCCCGCCTTTGCTCGGCGCATTACAGGTCGGTTTCCGTTTAGAAACCTTTACGGTTAAGCCTTCAATTGCTGCCCCCGTAGTTGTCCGGGGATCGGAGTGTCGGAAAGGCGGTACGCTGGATATTGCCGGAAGTTTCCTGGGGCCGGCGACTCCAGCCCGGGCGTCACGGCGGCCAATCCGCTATGGTTAATGAAATGTGAAGAACTGCGTAGTTCTACTGAGAAGCGCGTAAATCCGGACGCAAAAAAGGGCTCCGGAGCGGGTCCGGAGCCCTGATTTCGTACTCTCGTCGGTAAACGCCTTCTATGCCGCCGGCGGGCCGATCGCAACCTTGAGATTGCCGACGCCGTCGACCCCGCATTCGATCTTGTCGCCGGGCTTGAGCTGGGAAACGCCGGCCGGCGTACCCGTCATGATGATGTCGCCGGCGGCGAGCGCGACCTGCTGCGAGAGCTGCCAGATGATCTCCGGCACGTTCCAGATCAGTTCGGTGAGGTCGCCCTTCTGGGTTTCGGTTCCGTTGACGGTCAGCCAGATCCTGCCCTTGGAGGGATGGCCGATCTTCGCTGCGGGCTGCAGGGCCGAGCAGGGCGCGGAATAATCGAAGGATTTGCCGACTTCCCACGGCCGCTCCTTCTTGCGCGAGGCGATCTGCAGGTCGCGGCGGGTGAGGTCGATGCCGACGCCGTAGCCGTAGACGTGGTCGAGCGCCTTGTCGGCCGCGATATTCAGGCCGCCGCTCTTCATCGCCACGACGAGCTCGACCTCGTGGTGCAGATCCTTGGTCAGTGGCGGGTAGGGAATGGTGGCGCCATCGGCGACCAGCATGTCGGCATGCTTGGCGAAAAAGAACGGTGGCGCCCGCTCGTCATTGCCCATCTCGCGGATGTGCTCGAGATAGTTGCGACCGACGCACCAGATGCGTCGAACGGGGTAGGAGTTTTGTTCGCCGACCACGGGAAGCGAGGGCTGCGGCGGAGCGGGAATGACATAGGCTGTGGCGTTCATGACGGTCTCGGCGGGTTCAGGAAAGAAAACTCGAAAGCCAGCTTTACGCGGTTGCGGTGATCGGCGCCAGTGTCAGCGGCCCGGCATCGCGGTGCTGCAGGCGGAAGAACGATGCGTAGCGTCCGCCGCGGCGCAGCAGGTCGTCATGCCGGCCGCGCTCGACGATCTCGCCGCCCTCGACCACCAGAATGGCGTCGGCGTGCATGATGGTGTGCAGCCGGTGGGCAATCACGATGGTGGTGCGGTTCCGGCACAGATGCTCGATCGCTTCCTGCACCAGCTTTTCGGACTCCGAATCCAGCGCGGCGGTCGCCTCGTCGAGCAGGATGATCGGCGCATTCCTGATCAGCGCGCGCGCCACCGCAATGCGCTGGCGCTGGCCGCCGGACAGTTGTGTGCCGTGCTCGCCCACCGGCGTGTCGTAGCCGAGCGGAAATCCCATGATGAAATCGTGGGCGCAGGCGGCCCGGGCGGCGACCTCGATTTCGTCCTGCGTCGCGCCGACCTTGCCGAACGCGATGTTGGCGCCGATCGAGTCGCGGAACAGATAGACGTCCTGCCCGACATAGGCGGTCTGCTGGCGCAGCGACCGGCGCGATACCGCGGAAATCGCCTGCCCGTCGATCAGAACGTCGCCGTCGCTCACTTCATAGAGCCGCAGCAGCAGCCCCAGCACGGTGGATTTGCCGCCGCCGGAGGGGCCGACCAGCGCGGTCATCTTGCCGGGCTCGGCGACGAAGCTCATGCGGTTGAGTACGGGCTCGTCCGGGCGGTAGGCGAACGTCACGTCGCGAAACTCGACCCGCGCATCGATCAGCTTCAGCGCCGGCTTGTCGTCGTCGACAGGCTCGCTGGAAGGGCTGTCGACGATCTCCAGCAATTTGCGGGCGCCGATCAGGTTGCTGTTGAGCTCGATATTGAGCCGTGCCAGGCGCTTGGCCGGCTCGTAGGCCATCAGGAACGCGGTCAGGAAGGAAAAGAACTGGCCCGGCGTGGCGCCCATCGCCACCACGCTGTAGCCGCCATACATCAGTCCGCCCGCCACCGCGAAACCGCCGAGCGTTTCCATCAGCGGGCTGGAGCGATTTGCGACCCGCGCCATCTTGTTGGCGTTGCGCTCGACTGCGGTGATGCTGGCGTCGATGCGCTGGCGCATCGCCGCTTCGAGCGTAAAGGCCTTGACGGTGCGAATGCCCTGCAGCGATTCCTGCATGGTTTCCATGATGTCGGCGGTGCCGGAGA
>NZ_JAUYQU010000314.1 GCF_030697065.1 Bradyrhizobium sp. | reverse complement strand
CGTCGGGATGCGCGGCCAGGATCTCTTCCATGCCGCCGGTGGAGAGGCGGTGGCCGGCGACGTTGATGATGTCGTCGGTGCGGCCCATCACGAAGACGTAGCCGTCCTCGTCCTTGTAACCGGCGTCGGAGGTTTTGTAGTAGCCGGGGAATTCGTTGAAGTAGGCTTCCTTGCAGCGCGCGTCCTGCTGCCACAGCGTCGGCAGGTTGCCGGGCGGCAGCGGCAGCTTGATGACGATGGAGCCCATGGTGTTCGGCGGCAGCGGCTTCGCCGCTTCATCGACCACATCGACCTGATAGCCCGGCATCGGCACCGTCGGCGAGCCATGCTTCACCGGCAAAGCGCCGAGACCGACAGGATTGCCGGCGATGCACCAGCCGGTTTCCGTCTGCCACCAGTGATCGATCACCGGCACTTTCAACTGCCGCTCGGCCCATTCCACCGTCGGCGGATCGGCGCGCTCGCCGGCAAGAAACAGCGTGCGGAATTTCGACAGATCGTATTTGCGGATGAACTCGCCGTTCGGATCTTCCTTCCTGATGGCGCGGAACGCGGTCGGCGCCGTGAAGAACGCGACGGCGTTATGCTGCGAGATCACCCGCCAGAACGCGCCGGCGTCCGGCGTGCCGATCGGCTTGCCCTCATACATGATCGAGGTCGCGCCATGCAGCAGCGGCCCGTAGATGATGTAGCTGTGACCGACCACCCAGCCGATGTCGGAGCCGCACCACCAGACCTCGCCCGGCGCAACGCCGTAGAGGTTGAACATCGACCATTTCAGCGCGACCAGGTGCCCGCCATTGTCGCGTACCACGCCCTTGGGTTTGCCCGTGGTGCCGGAAGTGTAGAGAATATAGAGCGGGTCGGTCGCCAGTACCGGCACGCAGTCGGCGGATTTCTTTTCGGCCATGGCGCTGGCGCGCAACGCCGCCCAGTCGTGATCGCGGCCGGCTGTCAGATCGCAGCCGTGCTGCGGCCGCTGCAGGATGATGCAGGTCTCGGGCTTCACGCTGGAAAGCCTGATCGCCTCGTCGAGCAGCGGCTTGTACTGCACGATGCGGCCGGGCTCGAGCCCGCAGCTTGCCGAGAAGATCAGCTTTGGCTTGGCGTCCTCGATCCGGGTGGCGAGTTCTTTCGCCGCAAAGCCGCCGAACACCACGCTGTGCACGGCGCCGATCCGGGCGCAGGCCAGCATCGCCATCATGGCTTCCGGCACCATCGGCATATAGAGGATGACGCGGTCACCCTTCGTCACGCCGAAATCCCGCATGATGGCGGCCAGCGTCTTCACCTCGTGCAGCATCTCGGCATAGGTGAATTTGGTGACGGCGCTCGGTCCGGAAGGATTTGCCAGCGGCGAATCGTGGATCAGCGCCAGTTGGTCGGCACGGCCATTGGCAACGTGGCGGTCGAGCGCGTTGTAGCAGGTGTTGACCATGGCGCCGGCGAACCAGCGGCCGTAAAGCCCCATGGCCGGATCGAACACCTTTTTCGCCGGCTCGATCCAGTCGATCTCGCGCGCCGCCTCGCCCCAAAACCCCTCGGGATCCCGCAGCGAGCGGGCGTGGACCTCATGATAGCGGCTGGTGTTCTGGATGTTCATGGCGTTCGCTCCCACCTCTGCGTCATGCCCGGGTTCGTTCCGGGCAACCACGTCTTTTTTTGCTTATGCTGTTGCCCGGCCATGACCAGGATCAATTTCAGCCGATTTTTCCTGCGGACTTTCCTCGACGCATTGTCACGGGATGACCCGACAATTCAAGGCGAAAACATCGCACCAGCAGGATAGCGCCGGGTGAACCTTGATCCGAACTAGCGACTCTCGGCTGCCAGCAGTTGGTCGAGCCGCTTGCGCATTTCATTGCCGAGATCATATCCCGGCCGGCCGAAGCCGGCATGGCGGCGGCTGACGAAATCATCCTGTTCGCCCTGCAGGGCCCGGCCGGCGCGGGGGCCGCCCTTCGCCGCTTCGCGCACCACCTTGGCGTTCACGGCATTGATCTCGCGGTCGAGATTGGTCAGTTCCGGACTGGCGCAGATCGCCTTTTCCACCGCGAGCCGGGTGGTGGCGCAATTGAAGCCCGGCTTGCCGTAAACCGCCAACAGCGCACCGAGGCGCTCCAGCTGCCGCGCCAGCGACTTGTGGTTTTCTCTCGCCGTCGGGTGGTCGGGATCGAGCTTGATGGCGGCGGCGAAATCGGCGAGCGCGCGGCGCCGGTCGCCTTTGCGACGCCACAGTTCGCCGCGCGAGTTGAAGACATCCGCCAGCGTCGGATCGAGCCGCAGCGCCGCGTCGTAGTCGCCGATCGCGCTGTCCTGCATGTCCTTGCGGTCGTAGGCGCCGGCGCGCGCGACCAGCGCCTTGACGCGATCGGGCTTCGTCGTCTTCGCATGGTCGATGAGCGTGCCGCAGACGGCGACGATCCTGTCGGCGTCATCGGCGGCCGCCGCAGCGGCACAGGGCGCGGGGTCTGCCTGCAGGTCGGCCGATATCTCGGCGCTGGTGGCGAATGCCGGGCCGTTCTCCCAAAGCATCGGGGCGTTCGCCGCCAGCATACCCGTCAAGGCGGCCATCAGCAGGGTTCGAAGCTTCGCCGGCGCGATCATGACGCAGCGCGAGCCGCCGCGCGGCGTTTGGTCCCGGCGCCGCGCGCCTGGGCCGCCTCGCCCATCGCGTCGAACAGCCAGGCGAGGCCGGAATCCATCAGCGCCACCCTGGGCACGGCGGCCTTGATCGTAAACGCCCGCAAGCGCAGCGGAACCTCCCTGCTCACCACCGCGAAACGCGCGGCATGCATCGCCACGAAACGCCGCGGCATCGCCGCGATCAGGTCGGTTTCCGCCACCGTCGCAAGCGCCGAGGCAAAATCCGGCACGGTCAACGCCACGCGCCGGGCGAGGCCGAGCCCGGCCAGCGCGTCGTCGACGAAGCCATGGGGATCGGCGGTCTTCGAGACCACCAGATGCTGCATCTGGCAGAAGCGCTGCAGCGTCGGCCGCGCGGCAAAGGGATGGCGCGCGCGGGCCACCACGACGAAGTCCTCGTCATAGATGGTCCGGACCACGAAGCGCGGCGGCGCGCGATCGATCGGCGCGACCGCGATGTCCATCGACCCCGCTTCCAGTTCGGCGAACACCGGCGTCCACGCCCGCTCGACCGACTGGCCGCCCTGCGGCGGCAGCAGCTGCCGCCACCCGATATCGATGCCGGGCGCCCGGGCGCGCAGGATCGCCAGCAGGGGCGCCAGGAACACCGAGCCGTCGGGCGCGCCGATGACGAAGCGCCGCGTCGATGTCGCGGGATCGAACGGCGTCGCACTGGCCAGCACGTTGCGTGCCTGCGCCAGCAGTTCGGCGACCGGTTCGGCCAATGCCGCCGCGCGCGCGGTGGGCACCACGCCCTTCGGCGTACGCAGGAACAGGGGATCGTTGAGCATCCGCCGCAACCGCCCGAGGCCGTGACTCACCGCCGACGAGGTCAGATTGAGCTGGATCGCCGCGCGTCCGACATGGCGCTCCCGCAGGATCACCTCGAACAGCGTCAGCAGATTGAGATCGGCGCGAGCCAGGTTATTTTTCTTCAGCATGTAGGTTAAATCATATCACTGGATTCATCACGCTCCAATTGCGAATTTCGGCTCTCCGAACAACGCCGCAGCGGCGAATTCTTCAAAGCAGTTTTCAATGGAGACGATATGTCATCGCTGGATCGGTTTCCCCGCGCTCCGGCC
>NZ_JAUYQU010000299.1 GCF_030697065.1 Bradyrhizobium sp. | reverse complement strand
CTGCGCCACATGGTCCCAGCTACGGGAATGATCAAGGCCGCCATGGACCAGCAGCAGCGGCGGCGCCGATGCGTTGCCCCAGTCGGTGTAGTGCAGCCGGAGTCCCTGGGACTGGTAATAGCGCGCCTGCGGCGCGGCCGATGAAGAGGTCATGTGGTTTGAATAAACGCCGATGCTGGCCACGTCCAGCGCCGTGTCGGCGCCGATATCTTGCCTGCCTTGTCTCATTCCGACAAATCGAGCAGAATTTCGGTCTTGACCAGCATGTCTTCGAGTTCATCGGCCGCGCTGGTGACGGAGCGGGACGAGGTGTCGATCGTCAACTCGCTCGCAACAGGCGGCTCATAATCTTTTCCGATCCCGGTGAACCCCGGCAACGCGCCAGCGCGTGCCTTCGCATAGTGCCCCTTGGGATCGCGGCGTTCACAGACATCTGCCGGCGTAGCGACATAGATTTCCCGGAATGCCGCGCCGGCAATGCGCCGCGCCGCAGATCGATCTTCTGCCGACGGCGATACCGCGGCGACGATCGCGATATGGCCGTTGCGCGCCAGATGGGTTGCGACTTCGGCGAGACGGCGAATGTTCTCGCTGCGGTCTTTCGCGGAGAAGCCGAGGTCACCGTTGAGGCCGGCGCGCAAGGTGTCGCCATCCAGCAGAATGGGCGAGCCGCCATTGTCGAACAGCCGGCGCTGAATCGCACGCGCCAATGTTGATTTTCCCGAACCGGGCAGTCCCGTCAGCCATAGCACGGCGCCTTTGTGACGATACCGCGCCAGGCATTCGCCGGCGCTCATCGCGGATTCCACAGGAACGATGTCGACCGGGATAGAGCGTTTCCCGGTCGCGACGGACAAAATGAGGCCGCCGCCGGCAATGCGACCGTTGACCTCGATGACGAGGCGGCCGGTGCGCGGATTGTCGCTGTAGGGATCGGCGGCGATCGGCTGCGCCAGCGCGATGTCGATCTCGCCGACATGGTTGCGCGCAATCGCCCTGGTCTCGACGCCCGCGAGTTCGCCGGGGTCGACCGCCTTCTCGATCGCGACCACGGTGGCGCGGGTTTCCCGTGTGCCGAGCCGGACCAGAATCGAGGCGCCTTCCGCCAGCGGCTTGTCGTGCAGCCAGAAGATCCGCGCCCGAATCCGTCGGGTGTCGCGCGGCGTGCTTCCGACATGGGCGATGACGTCGCCGCGTTCGACGAACAATTCGCGGTCGAGCGTGATGCCGACGGAGCGGCCGGCGCCCTGGCTTTCCTGCATAGGGGTGACCGGCCAGCTCTCGACGGTCCTGATCCTGGCGATCTTGCCCGCGGGCATGATGACGATCTCGTCGCCGGCGGCAAGGCTGCCGGATTCGATGCGGCCCGCCACAATCCGGCGGTCGTCGAATTTGTAGATCGCCTGCACCGGCAGCCGCAGCGCCAGCGTTTCCAGCGGCCGCGCCGGTTCGAGCGCGTCCAGCGCCTCGACCACGGTGGGGCCGTCAAACCATGCGATCCGCGGCGTGCGTTCGGCGACGCCGTCGCCGTCGCGCGCGGAAACCGGAATCACCGCCGACGGCGTCAGGCCGAGGCCGGTCAGATGCGCCGAAATCTCGTCGCCGATCTGCCTGAACCGTTCGGCGCTGAAATCGACCCGGTCCATCTTGTTGACGACGACCGCGACCTGTTTGACGCCGAGAAGATGCAGCAGATAGCCGTGGCGCCGGGTCTGGTCGCGCACGCCTTCCAGCGCGTCGATGATCAGGACCGCGCCGTCCGCCTGCGAGGCGCCGGTGATCATGTTGCGCAGGAATTCGGCGTGGCCGGGCGCGTCGATCAGCACCACGTCGCGCGAGCGGGTGCGGAAGCTGATCTGGGTGGTGTCGATGGTGATGCCCTGGTCGCGCTCGGTCTGCAGCGCATCCAGCAGAAACGACCATTCGAACGGCATGCCGCGGCGGGCGCTGACCGCCTTCAGCATGTCGAGCTTGCCCTCGGGCAGGCTGCCGGTCTCGTGCAGCAGCCGGCCCACCAGCGTCGACTTGCCGTGATCGACATGGCCGACGATGACGATGCGGACCTGCGGGCGCGTGGTGCCGTTCGGCGTCGCCGGTGTCGCGGTCGGGACGATCATGTTCATGAGAGCGCTCAACTCGGTATCCGTCAGAGGTAGCCGGCGACGCGCAGCCGCTCGAAGGCGTCTTCGGTCTCGTGATCCAGCGCGCGGCCCGCCCGTTCCGGCACCCTGGTGCCGTCAAGCTCGATCAGGATTTCCTCGATCGTCGAGGCGGTCGACGCCACCGGGCTGGTGATGTCCTGGTCGCCCAGCGAGCGATAGCGCTTGCCGTCCTTGGCCAGATACAGCGGAATGATCGGAATGTTCTCGCGCCTGGTGTAGGCCCAGATATCGGCCTCGGTCCAATGCAGGATCGGGTGAATGCGCAGATGCGCGCCCGGCGGCGGCGAGGCGTTGAACTGGTCCCAGAATTCAGGCGGCTGATCGCGCACGTCCCATCCGCCTTCGGTGCCGCGCGGCGAGAACACCCGCTCCTTGGCGCGGGTGGCTTCCTCGTCGCGGCGAATGCCGGCGATCAATCCGTCGAAACCGTATTTGGCGAGCGCGAGTTTCAACCCCTCTGTTTTCCGCGCGGCGGATCGGGCTGCCGGCGGCAGGGTCGGATCGATGGTCTCCAGCGGGGGACAGGGTTCGATCTTCAGATCGAGCTCCCATTCCCTGCCGTAGCGATCGCGAAACGCATACATCTCGGCAAACTTCTTGCCGGTATCGACATGCAGCGCCGGGAACGGCACGCGGCCGAAGAAGGCCTTGCGCGCCAGCCAGATCATGACGTTGGAATCCTTGCCGAGCGACCACAGCAGCGCCAGCTTCTTCAGCCGCGCAAAGGCTTCCCTGAAAATGTAGATGCTCTGCGCCTCAAGCCCGTCGAGATGATCCACTAGGCACCCACCGTATCTCTGAAAAGAACGAGCCAAACCTACGCCATCCTCGCTATTACAGCTCGCGGATCACGTCCAGCGCGGCGGGAGCCGTTAGACCATACCTCGCCAGAAGAAGCGAACTGTCCAATGTGGTGTAACGTGGCGTGGAGCCATGTGGCATGCCGTTGTCGAGAGCGCTCACCGGCTGCACCAGGCCCGGATCTACACCAAGACTCTCTGCTATCGAGCGCCCGACGTCAGCATAGGTGACATCGCTTGGCCCGGTTAGTTGAGCGATGGCTGGCAGACGGTCTTCCATCATTCGTGCAATTGCCTCCGCGACGACCTTCACCGGTGTGGGTGCCATCGTCATATCGTGAAACGCCCGGATCGGGCGGCCGGCCGCCAGTTCACGCTTCCAATTTTCCACAAGCGACATACCCGGCGAAACAACCTTGGCGAGACGCAATATGCCAACCGGCGCACCCTCGCGCATAAGCGCCCGCAGCGTTCGTTCAGCGGCCGCCTTCTGTCGCCCATATTCACTGATCGGCGAGACCGGCGCATCCCATGGTACATGGGGAGTGTCACCGTTGAAAACCTGATTGGTCGACAGAAAGAGCGTGTACACTCCCCTCGCCGCAAGCATCTCTGTCAGCGCGGCGCTCTGCTCGACGTTGATGCGGGCCGATCCGGCAGGGTCGGCCTCGCAAGCGGCCAGTCGCGCGACCGCGACAAAGATGCAGGCCGATTTCACTCCCTCGGGAATCGCAAAATCCTGCACTGGCCCGCCCAGATCGAGCAGTACCTCGTTGGGCGCCGTGGGTAGCCGCCGCGTCGTGCAGACCACCTCTCCGCCACGCGACCGGATCAGTTGTGCTGTCGCTGATCCAATCTCGGAGTTACCTCCAACCACAAGAAACATGGCTTGCCTTTAAACAACGCGCGTCCATTCCGGCCGGTCGACACACCTCAAAAGCACGCCTGACCCGATGTCTCGAAGCAGCTATCGATCCACAGTCAGGCGGCCAGAGCACCAACTTTTTCGATGACCGTGCGGGCGATTTGCCGGGGCGTGAGTCCGTAAACCTCGAACAGATCGTTCTGAACGCCATAGTTCTTGCAGAAGCTGTCCGGGAGCGCGATCCGTTTCATGTGCGGCATGCCGGGTCCGAGTTCTTCCACCAGAAGGTCGGTAACCGCGCTGCCGAAACCGCCGATCGCAATGCCTTCCTCGACGGTCACGACAAGCCGCGCCCCTCGGGCGTGCTCGATCACGGCACCCGCATCCAGCGGCTTGATGGTATGAAAATGCACGACGGAGATGTCGATGCCGTCAGCCTGAAGAAGATCGGCGGCCTTCAGCGCATTTGTCGTCATCACGCCCGTGGTGAACAGCACGATGGGCGTTCGCTCTTCGGATTTGCGCATGACGATGGCTTTGCCGATCTCGAATCCGTTCTCCGGACGGCTGACGATGGGATCGCCACCCTTGGCCAGGCGAATGTAGATCGGTCCCTTCCACGCCAGCGAGGCGTCCATGAAACGCTTCATTTCCTCGGCGTCGCAGCAGGCAACCACGGTCATGTTCGGAAGAGCCCGCATGATCGCAATATCCTCGATGGCAAGATGCGTCGGCCCAAGCGGCGCATAGACCAGTCCTCCGCCGTTCGAAACCAGACGCACCGGAACATTGTGCAGGCAGCAGTCGATCGCCACCTGCTCATAGCTTCGGCGCGAGAAGAAAGTCGCGATCGTGTTGGCGTAGGGAATGAGGCCCTCCATCGCCATGCCAGCGGCCATGCCAACGACGTTCTGCTCAGCTATGCCTTCCATGAACCAGCGATCCGGCATCTCTCGCCGCATTTCGTCGAGCAGACCGGGGCTGAGATCGGATCCGACGAACACGACGCGCGGATCCTGCTTGGCAAGCTTGTAAACCCAGTCGAGACAGG
>NZ_JAUYQU010000255.1 GCF_030697065.1 Bradyrhizobium sp. | reverse complement strand
ATTCACGGCGGCGTTGCAGACCAGGATGTCGATCTTGCCGTAGTGCTTTGTCGTGCCCGCGATCAGCGCCTCGACTTCCTCGCGGCGCGAGATGTTGCAGGGAATGACATGGGCGTCGCCGCCGGCCTTTCTGATGCCGGTGGCGACTTCCTCGCAGGCATCGGCCTTGCGGCTGGAGATCACGACCCTGGCGCCGAGCTTTGCCAGCAGCTCCGCCGAGGAGCGGCCGATGCCGCGGCTGGAGCCGGTGATGACGGCGACCTTGCCGCTGAGATCGAACGGGGTGTTTTTCATTGTTGATTGCTCCCTGATGTATCGTTCGTCATTGCGAGCGCAGCGAAGCAATCCATGCCTCGGCACAAAGAGAGAAAGATGGATTGCTTCGCTGCGCTCGCAATGACGTTGAGAGGGTGCGTTGCTTGTCTCGGCGATATCGCCTGTCATTCCGGGGCGATGCGAAGCATCGAACCCGGAATCTCGAGATTCCGGGTTCATCGCTGCGCGATGCCCCGGAATGACGGAAAGTATGCCTACACCAGCCCGCCGCCCTCGGTGACGCGGCGGAGGTGGTAGTCGGTGTCGCCAAAGGTGTTCTCGATCATGGTCAGGCGCTTGAAGTAGTGGCCGATCTTCGCCTCCTGCGTCATGCCGATGCCGCCATGGAGCTGGATCGCCTGCTGGCCGACGAATTTGGCGGATTTGCCGATCTGCACCTTGGCCGCCGCCACCGCGGTGGCGCGCTCTTTGGCGTCGTCGAAATCGCTCGCCATGGTGGCGAACATCGACATGCTGCGGGCCTGCTCGACGGCGACGAACATGTCGGCGGCGCGGTGCTGCAGGGTCTGGAAGCTGCCGATCGGCACGCCGAACTGGGTGCGGGTCTTCAGGTACTCGACGGTGGTCTTGAGCGATTCATCCATCGCGCCGACCGCTTCCGCGCACAGCGCGATGCGGGCGTCGTCGACCACGCGCTCGATCAATGCGAGGCCATTTTCGGGATCGCCGATCGCCGCATCGGCGCCGACCTCGACGCCCGTGAAGGTGACGTCGGCGGCATGCAGGCCGTCCTGGGTCGGGTAGCCCTTTTTCGCGATCCCCTTGGCATCGGCGGGTACCAGGAACACGCCGATCCCGGCGGCGTCGCGCTGGCCGCCCCTGGTGCGCGCGGTGACGATGAAGGTGTCGGCATTCTCGCCGTTGAGCACGACGAACTTCTCGCCATCGATCACCCAGCCGTCGCCCTTTTTCTTGGCGGTGGTGGCGACGTCCTGCAGATCATAGCGCGAGCCCTTCTCGAGCTGCGCGAAGGCAAAGGTCTTGCTGCCGTCGATGATGCCGGGAATGTGCGCGGCCTTCTGCGCGGCCGAGCCGCCGCGTCGCAGGAAGCCGCCCGATATCACCACGGTCGCCAGATAAGGCTCCAGCAGCAGCGCCTTGCCCAGCGCCTCCATCACGATCATGGTCTCGACCGCGCCGGCGCCGAAGCCGCCATCGTCTTCCGAGAACGGCAGCCCGAGCAGGCCCTGCTCGGCGAGCTTGCCCCAGACCGCCTTGCTCCAGCCGCCCTTCTCCGCGCGGTATTTCTTGCGCGAGTCGAAATCGTAGGAATCGTTCAACAGCCCGTCGACGCTTTCCTTGAGAAGCCGCTGCTCCTCGGACAGATCAAAATCCATGTTCTCTACTTTCCCTTGATACCTTCGAAGCGAGTCATCCCGGGGCACGCGTCTTCGCGTGAACCCGGAATCTCCGGCTTCCACAATCTCTAGATTCCGGGTTCGCGCTGGCGCGCGCCCCGGAATGACCACTACAACCCCAGCACGGCCTTGGTGATGATGTTGCGCTGGATCTCGTTGGAGCCGCCGTAGATCGAGACCTTGCGGTTGTTGAAATAGCTCGGCGCGATCTGGGCGGTCCAGTCCATCGATTCGTTGCTGCCCTCGTCGCCGTGCTCGTCATAGGGCGCGGCGAACGGGCCGATCACTTCCATCAGCAGCTCGGTGGTGGTCTGCTGGATTTCCGAGCCTTTGATCTTCAGGACCGAAGACGCCGGATTGGGCTTGCCCTTGCCGTGCTTGTTCTCGTCGGCGACGACGCGCAGCTGGGTCAGCTCCAGCGCCTTCAGCTCGATCTCGACCTCGGCCAGCTTCTCGCGGAACTTCTGGTCCTCGATGATGGGCTTGCCGCCGGCCTCGACCTTGGAGGCGAGGTCGCGGATGCGGCGCAGCCGCTCCTTGGACACACCGACCCGGGCGATGCCGGTGCGCTCGTTGCCGAGCAGGAACTTGGCGTAGTCCCAGCCCTTGTTCTCCTCGCCGATCAGGTTCTCGACCGGCACCTCGACGTCGTCGAAGAACACTTCGTTGACCTCGTGGCCGCCGTCGATGGTCTCGATCGGGCGCACCGTGACGCCCTTCGACTTCATGTCGAACACGATGAAGGAGATGCCCATCTGCTTCTTGGCGCCGGGGTCGGTGCGGCACAGGCAGAAGATCATGTCGGCATGCTGCGCCAGCGTGGTCCAGGTCTTCTGGCCGTTGATGATGTACTTGTCGCCCTTGCGCTCGGCCTTAGTCTTCAGCGAGGCGAGGTCCGAGCCCGAGCCGGGCTCGGAAAAGCCCTGGCACCACCAGTCGTCGACATTGGCGATGCGCGGCAGATACTGCTGCTTCTGCTTTTCGTTGCCGAAGGTGTAGATCACGGGGCCGACCATGCTGACGCCGAAGGCGAGCGGCGCCGGCGCCGGATGCATCTGAAGCTCCTCGTTGAAGATATAGTGCTGCACCGAGCTCCAGCCGGTGCCGCCATATTCCTTCGGCCAGTGCGAGACGCCCCAGCCCTTCTTGTTCAGGATGCGCCACCAGGCGACCATCTCGTCCTTGGAGAGGTGGCGGCCCTCCACCAGTTTCTTGCGGGTCTCCGGCGGCACGTTGTTCTTGAAGAACTCCCGCACCTCGTCACGAAACGCCACTTCTTCCTTGCTGAAGCTGAGATCCATCGGATCCTCCTGTGTGCGAATGAAATTTACGCGTTATCTCTCGGTCCGTCGTGCCTGCGTTCGCAGGGACCCATAACCCCCGGCGCCAGCGGGCAATAAAAGGCGTCTCACACCGTGCCCGAACGCGAGACCTCGCGGTATGGGTCCCTGCGTTCGCAGGGACGACGCTGGAGTTGTCATGAACCGCCTCCCGTCGCCAGTTGCGGTTGTTGCGGGTGCGCCGGCTGGCGGTTGCGCAGTTCGTGGCGCGACAGCTTGCCGACCGAGGTGCGCGGCAGTTCGTCGACGAATTCGAGCGCCGCCGGAATTTCGTGCTTGCCGAGCTTGCCGGCGAGAAAGGCCTTCAATTCGTCGAGGCTGAACGGCGCCGCAGCTTCGCGCAATTTGACAAAGGCCTTGGCCGCCTCGCCGCGGTAATCGTCGGGAATGCCGATCACGATGACCTCATGCACGGCGGGATGCTCGTACATCGCCTGCTCGATCATCTGCGGATAGACGTTGAAGCCGCCGGAGATGATCATGTCCTTCTTGCGGTCGACCAGATAGAAATAGCCGTCGGCGTCGATGTAGCCGATGTCGCCGGTCAGAAACCGGTCGCCGACGAAAGCCTCGGCGGTCTCCTTCGGCCGGTTCCAGTAGCCTTTGGTCACGTTCGGCCCGCGGATGCGGATTTCGCCGGTTACGCCGACCGGCAACACCTTCGCGGCATCGTCCAGCGCCACCACATCCATCTCGATGCCCGGCAGCATCAGCCCGATCGAGCCCGGCTTGTCCGGCCCCTCCTTGGGATGGGCGGTGCCGGGCGAGCAGGTCTCGGTCATGCCCCAGCCGCTCTTCAGCTTCATGCCGACCTTGCGCTCGAACACGCGTGCGACTTCGACCGGCAGCGGTGCGCCGCCGGAGCCGCACGACATCAGCGACGACAGATCGCGCCTGTCGAGATCGGGCAGTGCCGCGATCGCGATCCACATCGTGGGGACGCCGGGGAAGGAAGTGGCGCGCTTGACCTCGATGTCGCGCATCACGGCCTCGACCTCGAAGCGCTGGTGCAGCGAAATCAGATGGCCGCGCCGCAGGCTGCTGAGCAGCACCACGGTGAGCGCGAAGATGTGAAACAGCGGCAGCACGCAGATCACGCGCTCGACCGGATTGTTGCGCTCGGCGCGCGACGGTTTGCCCCAGACGTCGTAGACCGACACCGCCGAGGTCAGATTGCCGTGGCTGAGCATCGCGCCCTTCGGCAGGCCGGTGGTGCCGCCGGTATATTGCAGCAGCGCGACATCGTCGGCCGAGAGTTTGGGCCACGCCGCCGGGCGCGTGGCGCCGTCGGTGAAGGTCTTGAAGGTGACGATCGCGGGGCTATCCGGGATCGGCGTATGCGGGTTGCCGACCGCGCCCCAGTGGTCGTCCTGGCAGACGATCAGCCGGTCGACCAGGCCCTTTTCGAGAAACTTCAGCGCCGTCGGCAGCAGCGTCGCGAGATCGCTGGTGACCAGCACACGCGCGCCCGAGTCGCTCAGCTTGTGCGACAGCGCGATGGCGCCGTCGAGCGGTGAAAGATGCACGATGCGGGCGCCGGCCTTCAGCGCGCCGAAGAAATTGACCGGATGATCCGGCGAATTACCGAGGAACAGCGCCACCGAATCCC
>NZ_JAUYQU010000172.1 GCF_030697065.1 Bradyrhizobium sp. | reverse complement strand
TAGGGTCTGTACCTAATTAGCGCCACGTGATTCTCTTGTCCGGATATTTTGATTCGGGGACGAGAGATGCGTGGCGGCCTGTTTTGGTTGAATGATAAGCAGTGGGCGCGGATAGAACCGCACCTTCCGACGGGACTGACCGGACCGGATCGGGACGACGATCGGCGCATCATCAGCGGCATCATTCACATGCTGCAATCGGGCGCGCGGTGGCGCGATTGTCCACCTGAATACGGGCCTTACACGACGATCTACAATCGCTTCAATCGCTGGGCAAAACGCGGACGATGGTGCGCAATCTTCGAAGCGCTGGCCACACCCGGCAAAGATGCCGTCGCGCTGTCGCTCGACTCGACCTCGATCAAAGCTCACCGGTGTGCCTCCGGCGGAAAAGGGGGGAGCACAATCAAGCAATCGGCCGGTCGCGTGGAGGCCGCACGACAAAAATCCATGCGCTGAGCGATCCGCTCTGCCGGCCGGTCGTCCTGCATCTGACGCCAGGCCAGGATGCCGATATCGCTGCGGCGCCCGATGTTCTTGCGCTGGCGCCACCCATGAGCGCGCTCCTTGCCGACAAAGGGTATGACGGCGACAACCTTCGCAGCGAAATCGTTCGTCGCGGCGCCAAGCCCGTAATTCCCAATAAATCCAACCGCGTCGTCATCCACCGCTTCAACAAACGCGCCTACAAGGGCCGAAATGTCATCGAACGCTGCTTTTGCAGGCTCAAGGACTTCCGGCGCGTCGCCATGCGTTATGACAAGCTCGCCCGGAATTTCTTGGCTGCTGTTCATCTCGCCGCTCTCGTCGCATACTGGCTCAATTGAGTCTGGACCCTAATACCCCCGCTTTCGATCCACCACGTTCTCCAGTTCGCCGCCGGCCTCGAAGCGTTCGATCTGGTGCGCGACGTATTTTGAGATTTCGTCGGGGTCGGTATCGGCGGCGTTGTGCGGCGTCAGCACCACTTTCGGATGGACCCAGAACGGGCTGTCGGCCGGCAGCGGTTCGTTGCAGAACACATCCAGCGACACGGCGCCGAGCGTGCCGTCATCGAGGCACGCCAGGATATCAGGCTCGTTCTGCAGGCCGCCGCGTCCGGCATTGATCAGCACCGGCGCGCCGATCGGGCCGTCGCGGTTGAGTTGTGCGAACAAATCCCGATTGAGGATCTGACGTGTTTCCGGCGTCAGCGGCAGCAGGCAGACCAGGATATCGGTCCGCCGCAGAAACGGTTCGAGCTGGGCTTGTCCATGAAAGCATTCGACGCCCTCGACCCGTCGCGCGCTTCGGCTCCAGCCCGCTACCCGAAAACCAACCCGCCGCAGCGCGTCGGCGGCGTCGGATCCGAGGGTGCCGAGCCCCATGATGCCGACCGTGACGGCGCTCGCCGGCCATTGCGATTTTGGTTGCCAGCGCCGCTCGCGCTGGCTGGCGCGCAGGTACAATTCCTGGCGATGGTGCATCAGCGCGTGCAGCACGACATATTCCGTCATGCGGCCGGTGAGATCGCCGACCGCGACGCGAACCAGCGGCACATCCGGCAGGCTCGAATCGGCCATCAGCGCATCGACGCCGGCGCCGAGATTGAAGATGACGCGCAGGTTCGCAAACGCCGCGAGTTCGCCGGGGGCGGGCTTCCAGACCGCGGCGTAATGAACCTCGGCGGGATCGAGCGCCGGATCGGGCAGCCGCACCACCCGGCGGTCGCCGCAGACCTCGTCGAACCGGCTCTTCCAGCGTTCCGGCGACCAGTTGTCGGTTCCGCCGTGGATCAGCAAAGCGAGTGCGCCCTCGTTCATTCCCAAACCTTCTCCGCGTTCAAACGTGATCTGCACCACATAATAGAACGCGCGGCCGACCTAGTCTCCGATCATCCATCATGGGAGACTTCATATGCGCAGATTTATCCTGTTGTCCGCGTTTCTTCTGGCTTCGGCCTCGGCGCAAGCCCAGGGCGTCGACGTCGGGTCGATGATGTCGGCCAACGGCATTTCGGCTCCCGGCGCCGGGCAGCCGCAAATCGGCTCCGCCCCGCAGACGGCGGGCGGGTCGCAGGCATCGAAAGGGCGCAGCGCCAAAGGCGCCAAACAGAGCAAGGCCAGGGGCGAAAGTGCGAGGGAGACGAAGGCGCGCAACATTGCGGCGAAGTACGGCGTGACCTGGTAACCGGGCATCTTCCCGTTGCCGGATGGTCGTCCCCCCGTGGGGTGGACGACCCCGCGCAAAAATACCTTCGCCGGCACGTCGGCTCCGGGCATACTCGTTCGTTCCTTGAACGAACGGAGATGTTCCCGAATGCTCTACGCCATTCTCTGCTATCACGACGAAGACACCGTCGGTTCCTGGAGCAAGGAGCAGGACGCCGCCGTGATGGCAAAACTTGCCGTCGTGCAGGACAAACTGGCCAAACAGGGCCGGCTCGGCCCGGTGGCGCGGCTGTTGCCGACGACCTCGGCGACCACGCTGCGCAAGGACGATCCGCCTGTGGTGCTCGACGGTCCCTATGCCGAGACCAAGGAACAGCTGCTCGGGTTCTATACGGTCGAATGCGGCAATCTCGACGAGGCGCTGGACGTCGCGCGCGACCTCGCGGCCGCCAATCCCGGCGGCGCCTACGAAATCCGGCCCGTCGGGATGCTGAACCCCGGGAGCCTTCCGAAATGACCGACGCCGCCTGGATCGATGCCGCGCTGGCCTCGGCGCGCCCCCAGGCGGTCGGCGCGCTGCTGCGTTACTTCCGCGATCTCGACACCGCCGAGGAGGCGTTCCAGAACGCCTGCCTGCGCGCGCTGAAGAACTGGCCGCAGAACGGCCCGCCGCGCGATCCCGCGGCGTGGCTGATCATGGTCGGCCGCAATGTCGCGATCGACGATATCAGGCGCAAGCGCAAGCAGCAGCCGCTGCCCGAGGACGAGGCGATCTCCGATCTCGGCGACGCCGAGGAGGCGCTGGCGGAGCGGCTCGACGGCTCGCATTACCGCGACGACATCCTGCGGCTATTGTTCATCTGCTGTCATCCCGACCTGCCGGCGACGCAGCAGATCGCGCTGGCGCTGCGCATCGTCTCCGGGCTTTCCGTGAAGCAGATCGCGCGCGCCTTCATCGTCTCCGAGGCGGCGATGGAGCAGCGCATCACGCGGGCGAAAGCCCGCGTCGCCGGCGCCGACGTGCCGTTCGAGACCCCGGGCGCGGTGGAGCGCAGCGAGCGGCTGGCCGCGGTGGCGGCGATGATCTACCTGATCTTCAACGAGGGCTATTCCGCCGGCGGCGACACCGCCGAGATCCGCAAGCCCCTGTGCGAGGAAGCGATCCGGCTGGCCCGGCTCTTGCTGCGGCTGTTCCAGAGCGAACCCGAGATCATGGGACTGACCGCGCTGCTGATGCTGCAGCATGCCCGCGCCGCGGCGCGCTTCGACGCCGGGGGCGCCGTGATCCTGCTCGACGACCAGGACCGCAGCCTGTGGAATCAGAAGATGATCGACGAGGGGCTGGCGCTGATCGACAAGGCGATGCGCCATCGCCGCAGCGGGCCCTACCAGGTCCAGGCGGCGATCGCGGCACTGCATGCCCGCGCCGCGAGGCCCGAGGATACCGACTGGACCCAGATCGATCTGCTGTACGGCGCGCTGGAGTTGATGCAGCCGTCGCCGGTGGTGACGCTCAACCGCGCCGTCGCGGTTTCCAAGGTGCGCGGCGCCGAGGCCGCACTGGAAATGATCGAACCGCTGGCGTCGCGGCTGTCGAACTATTTTCATTTCTTCGGGGTGCGCGGCGCGTTCCTGATGCAGCTCGGCCGCAACGAGGAAGCCCGCATCGCCTTCGACCGCGCCATTGCGCTCGCCAACACCTCGGCCGAAGCCGCCCACATCCGCATGCATCTCGACCGCCTGATCCGCGACAGTGCCCCGCGCGACGTGAAGATGGGGAAGTGATGCGGCATATCATCTTCGTCCCTGCGGACGCAGGGCCGCACAATCCCGGGCAGCGTTGATAGGCCGCTGACAGTTCACAGAGAGGAACCTTGCCGTGTTCGAGATCATAACCACCATGGCCGTCGTGCTCGCGGCCGCGATTGCGATCGTGCTGATCCTTGCGCTGACCAGGCCGAATACCTTCACCATCCAGCGCGCCGCCATCGTCAGCGCGCCGCCGGAAAAAGTATTCCCGCTGATCAACGATTTCCGGCAATGGGGAGGATGGTCGCCGTGGGAGCACAAGGATCCCGCGATGAAGCGCACCTATAGCGGCGCGGTGCGCGGCAAGGGCGCCGTCTATGCGTGGGAGGGCGACAAGAATGTCGGCAAGGGCCGCATGGAGATACTCGACGCCGCCGCGCCGTCGAAGATCGTGATCAAGCTGGATTTCCTCGCGCCGTTCGAGGCCCACAACACCGCCGAGTTCACCATGCTGCCGCATGACGATGGCACCCGGGTAATCTGGCAGATGCACGGGCCGGCGCCGTTCATGGCCAAGGTGATGCGCGTGTTCATCAATATCGACAAGATGGTCGGCAAGGATTTCGAGGCCGGTCTCGGCAATTTGAAACGGCTGGCCGAAAAGTAGGCCGCGAAGGACAACCGCGCCTTCCCTTCACCTCTCGCGCGAGCAGGAGAGAGAGAAAGCAGAAAGCGGAAGCAGAAAATACTACCCGTTCCTGCGCTGGCCGCGCAGCGTCGGCAGGCCGATGCCGGCGGCATCGAAGCCGCCGTCGACCGCGAGGATCTGTCCGGTGATGTAGCTGGCGCGGTCGCTGCACAGGAAGAACACCGCCTCCGCCAGTTCTTCCTCGAGGCCGTAGCGGTTGAGCGGGATGGCGTCGTGATAGTCGGCGCGGATTTCCGGGGTGTGCACCTGCCTTGCCATCGCGGTCTCGACCGGGCCCGGCGCGACCGCGTTGACGCGAATGCCGAGCGACGCCAGTTCGACCGCGAGTTGCTTGGTCAGATGCGCAAGCCCCGCCTTGCTGGTGCCGTAGGCGGAGCGCAGCGTCGAGGCCCGCACCGCCGAGATCGAGGTGATGTTGACCACTGCGCCGCCGCCATGTTCACGCATCAGCGGCACCGCCGCCTTGGTGCACAGAAACGGCCCGGTCAGGTTGACCGCCAGCACCCGGTTCCAGTCTTCGTCGGACGTCTCCAGCAGCGGCGCGAACACCGCGACGCCGGCATTGTTGACCAGTGCGTCGAGCCGGCCGAACCGCGCTTCGGTTCTGGCGATCGCATCCTTCACCGAGGCGGCGTCGGAGACGTCGCCTGGCAGCGCCATCGTCGCGTCGGGGTTCGCCAGCGCCGCGACCGCGCCATCCAGCTGCGCGGCCTCGATATCGAGCAGCACCACGCGCCAGCCGTCGGCGAGAAACCGCTTGGCTACCGCGAGCCCGATGCCGCGGGCGGCGCCGGTGACCATGGCGACTTTTTGCGGGGCAGGGGCCATCGGTACTCCATTCGCTTCGGATCAATTCGCGCTCTATAGCCGATGCCGCTGGCCGTGTCCCTTGCATGCTGCGCTGCGTCCGGGGCACGCTCCGGCAGCAGCCGCCATGAAAGGGTGCGACAATGAACGTCATCGACGTCAGGGACATGACGCCCGAGCCATGGCGGCTCGGCGTCGAGACACGCATGCTGGTATCCGCGGGCAACGGCGCTGCGCAATTATGCGTGTTCGAGCAGTGGATCGCGCCGGGCGCCGGCGCGCCGACCCATTCGCACCCGGTCGAGGAAGTGCTGACGGTGCGCGAGGGCGAAGCCGAGATGTGGATGGGGGAGCAGCGGCTGACCGTCTATTCCGGCCAGTCGCTGATCGTGCCGGCCGACCGCATGCACGGTTTTCGCAATTCCGGCACCGTGACGCTGCACATCCACGCGGTGCTGGCCGCGCCGTTCTTCGAGGCGAATGTGGAGGGGGAAAAGGAGACGGTGCAGCGGTGGAGAGCACGCTAAGTTCGCGGAGCCGTCATCCAGTGGTGCGAGCCCACTTGGGGCAAGCCTCGAAGAATGAGAGTTCGGCGTCTGCGGCTCATCCTTCGAGGCCGTCGCTTCGCTCCGGCACCTCAGGATGACGGAAACTGCTTTCTGGTCAACGGGTGTATGCCTTCGGTGCCGTCATCCTGAGGTGCGCTCAGCGGCGCATCGCGCTGCTGAGTGCCTCGAAGGATGACCGAGCTCAGTCCCGCTTTGGCAGGCCCGCGCGGCGCCGGGACAAGCGGCTGACTTCCGTCCAGTCCGACCGTATCAACGCTTCCTTCTTGGCCCGGCTCCAACCCTTGATCTTCCGCTCAGCCGCAATCGCGTCCGTAGCTCGATCGAAATATTCCGACCAGACCAGGACGACCGGCCGCCGGCTAAATGTGTAACCTGGATATGCCCCCGCATTATGCTGATCGATGCGCGGCGAGAGATCGTCTCCCGTCGCGCTTCCGACATAGAAAGAGTTGTCGGCGCAACGAAGCATGTAAACGAATGCGCCCATCGCAACCCCATCCTTCGAGGCTCGCCTAAGCCGGCTCGCACCTCAGAGCCTGTGAATGAATACTGACGTCATCCTGAGGAGCCGCGCGACTTCGCGTGGCGTCTCGAAGGATGGCTGCAACGATTGTGCTCGCGGCCATCCTTCGAGACGCATCGCCGTTGGCGATGCTCCTCAGGATGACGGAAACCGTATTTCAGTCAACTCTGGTCGAAGCAAAAGGCATTCGGCTATCCCTGCTTCGCCTTCCGCGCCACGACCTTCTCATACGCCGCCTGCAATCGCTCGCCGACATCCGGTCCCGCCTTGCGCTTCCGCCTCCGCCTCATACCGAGATGGGTCTCGCGCAACTCGTCCATGAACTCCGCCCACATTTTCGGGCCGCCTTCACTGAGCAGTTTGGCGCGGATGCCGAGTTCTTCGGTCACGTCGAGATATTTGAATCCCCAGCCCGCCATCTGCGCCAGCACCGGCAGCAGTTCGATGCCTTGCTCCGAAAGCGAGTAGATTCCCTTCTGCTTGTGGCTGGGGTCGTCGGCCCAGGTGACGATGCCCTGGTCGAGCAGCGTCTTCAGCCGGTCGGCGAGGATGTTGGAGGAAATGCCTTCCTCCGATTTGGTCAGAAGCTCGCGAAAATGCCGCCGGTTGCCGAACATCATGTCGCGGACGATCAACAGGCTCCATTTGTCGCCGACCACCTCGAGCGTGAGGTTGATCGGGCAACCGGAACGTTTTTGCTCGGTCATGGTGCGGTCCGGAAGGTGCGGCGGGAATGCCACGAAAAACCGCTTGCAATATCGCACCAGTGACGCCAATCTGCAACCAGTTGCAAACTGATACTGGTAAAGGAGGCGGTATGGCCAGGCTGATCATGTGGAACCTGATGACGCTGGACGGCATGATCGAGGGGCCGGACCGCGACATTTCCTGGCACGAGAATGTCTGGGGCAAGGAGCTGGAACAGCTTTCCATCGAGCAATTGAACGCGGCCGGCGGGCTGCTGTTTGGCCGCATCACCTATCAATTGATGGCGAATTACTGGCCGGCCGCGACAGGCGAGATCGCGGACTTCATGAATGCCGCGCCGAAATACGTCTTCTCGCGCACGCTGACCCGGTCGGACTGGAACAACACCCGGATGTTCGGCGCCGACGTGTCAGGCACGGTGGCCCGGCTGAAGCGCGAAAGCGCCAGGGATCTCTTCCTGTTCGGCAGCGCCGACCTGGCAGCCAACCTGATTCCGCACGGGCTGATTGACGAGTTTCGCATCGGGGTGAATCCGGTCATCCTCGGCGGCGGCACGCCGCTGTTCAAGCCCGGCGAGCCGGTCAAGCTGAGGCTGCTCGACTCCCGCGCGCATACGACCGGCGTCGTCATCCTGCGCTATGTGCCGGCGGAATGAGAAGGGCGTGATGTCCGATCGCGAACTGCCAACGCGCTCCTCACCATGAGGGAGCGGGTTCTTCCCACGCTCCGCAATTACCTCCGGAATAATTTCATCCGACATGTCGGTGCCGCATATCCAGGCTCGTCTTGTTGACGAACGGCGGCTTTCCCTGACCACGGGGAACCGGACGAATGACACAATGGAGCGTGACGATGCGATGCATGGTGATTGTGAAAGCGAGCAGGGATACCGAGGCCGGCGTGATGCCGGGCACCGAATTGCTCACCGCGATGGGCAAATTCAACGAGGAAATGGTGGAGGCCGGTGTCATGCTGGCGGGCGAAGGCCTGCATCCGACCTCGAAGGGCGCCCGGATCAAGTACTCCGGCACGCCTGGCAAGCCTCCCGAGGTGAGCCGCGGTCCGTTCGCGGTGACCAACGACCTCGTCGCCGGCTTCTGGCTGATCCAGGTGGAGTCGCTGGAGGAGGCGGTCGACTGGATGAAGCGCGCGCCGTTCGACGGCGGCGCCGAGATTGAAATCCGCCAGGTGTTTGATACCGAGGATTTCGGCGAGGCACTGACGCCCGAATTGCGCGAGCAGGAGACGCGCCTCCGCGCGCAGGTGGGCGCCAAATAGGTTTTTCCGATCGTCATTCCGGGGCAGCGCGAACCCGGACTCCAGAGATAGCCTCGCGAGATTCCGGGTTCGATGCTTCGCATCGCCCCGGAATGACGACCTTTCCAAAGGACACCCCACCATGCGATTCATGATGCTGATGATACCCCTGGGCTACGAGACCGCGCCGCCGGACGTCCAGCTCGACCCCGAACGTGTCAGGGCGATGATGAAATACAATGAGGAACTCCAGAAAGCCGGCGTGCTGATCGCGCTCGACGGCCTGCACCCGCCATCGATGGGCGCGCGGGTGTCGTTCGCGAGCGGCAGGCCGATGGTGACCGACGGCCCGTTCGCGGAGGCCAGGGAGGTGCTCGGCGGCTACTGGATGATCAACGTCAAATCCCGCGAGGAGGCGATCGCCTGGGCCGAGAAGTGCCCGGCCTCCGCAAACGAGGTCATTGAAATCCGCCAGGTGCAGGAAATGGACGATTGGCCGGACGAGGTGCAGGAAGCCATGGCCGGGTTGCCCGAACTGCGGAAGGCTGGCGGGCGTTGATCTTCTCCCCTCCTCCCTCGCGCCCTTGCGCGTGGTGGGGAGGGGCGGGGGTGGGGGGTCTATCGGCGGTACAGACCGGATAGATTCCCGACATTTTAGACCGGCATGATCCCCGACAGTTTGGCCTGAGCGGCCTGTTCCCCGCTTCGCGGGAGGAGGGGAAAGGAAACCGCGCTGGCACGGCTAGTGACCTTTACACCCGGCTCATGTAAAAGCCTTTCACATGAGCTGGCGCAAGGAACGCGGCCGCGCCGAGCGCGGCTATCATCACGGCAATCTGAAGGAGGCGCTGCTGCAGGCGGCGCTGGGGCTGATTGCCGAAAAGGGCGCGGCCGGCTTCACCTTTGCCGACGCCGCGCGGATGGCCGGGGTCAGCCCGGCCGCGCCCTACCGGCATTTCCGCGACCGCGACGAACTGCTCTCGAACATCGCCCAGCGCGGCTTCGAGCAGTTCGAATCGCAGCTCACGCAAGCTTGGGATGACGGGCGTCCGGACACCGTCACCGCGTTCGAGCGGGTCGGCAAGGCCTATCTGGCCTTCGCCCGCAACGAGCCGGCGTATTATTCGGCGATGTTCGAATCCGGCCTGCCGGTCGATCTCAATCCCACTCTGCTGGCGGCGAGCGAGCGCGCTTTCGGCATCATCCGCGCCGCCGCCGAGCGGCTGGCCGCGCTGGCGCCGCCCGGCGTGGCGCGGCCGCCGGCGATGATGATGGCGCTGCATATCTGGTCGATGTCGCATGGCGTGGCGTCGCTGTTCGGGCGCGGCGATGCGGCCCGGCGCAAGCTGCCGATGTCGCCGGAGGACCTGCTGGAAGCGCAGGTGCTGATCTATCTGCGGGGATTGGGATTCCCGACCGACCGCAGGCCGCCTCCGCAGGGCGATTCCGCGGTTCCGCCCCCGGTTCCGCCGGCCGCGCCCTCAGGTCCTCCACCAGGTCCCTGGGGCACCCCCAAAAAATAAATTCGACCTTGCCGCGGCGGCGCCGCTTGACAAAACGCCGGCATGGTTTACGTATGTAAATGTTATTTACATTCACAACGGCGCAGTGCCGTCATGGAGAGGGAAATGGCCTACACCGCAGATGTCAATCGCTGGCGCGGCCCCGCCGAAGAAGTCCGCCGCCCGCACATGTTCGATTCGCCATGGCACCCCGGCTGGATCGCCGTGACCGTGCTCGGCTTCATCATCTGGTGGCCGATCGGCCTCGCCCTTCTCTTTTTCACACTCGGGAGCAGAAAAATGGGTTGCTGGAACAATCAGGACCGTTTCGCCAACAAGATGGAGCGGATGCAGAACAAGATGGACCGGATGCGCGAGCGCAGCGGTTTCAACTTCGGCTTCGGCGGCCCGCCCTCCAGCGGCAACCGCGCCTTCGACGAATACCGCGTCGAGACCCTGAAGCGGCTCGAGGAGGAGCAGGTCGAGTTCAAGTCGTTCCTCGATCGCCTGCGCCACGCCAAGGACAAGGAAGAGTTCGACCAGTTCATGGCCCAGCACAAGCAGCGTCCGACCCCGCCGAACGACCAGCCGCAGGGCTGAACGATCCGAACTTGAAGTTAAAGCCTCGGGCGTTGTGCTCCATAATACCTGATGGCGATGAGCCGCCCGTTTGCGATGAGCAGACGGGCGGCTTTGCTTTGGCGTGGCTGGTAAAGGAAGGAGCGTGATCCTGCGGCTCTAAGGTGCGCTGGAGCATTTCTTCGACAAGAGCTGGAGCCGGGCGAGATCGAGGAAGTGAACTGAGCGAGTAACGCATCATTTCATTTAATGTCTGCTTGTGGCGCTGAGCCGACATTCGCAAACTGTCCATGTCCGCCTTGTGCCATTAGCAGACATTCCGCGGAGAGACTGCGATTCACGAAGCGGCAAAGAGGTCCCAGCGTCCCGGCAGCCCCTTGAGTTCGCACGGTTCGCGGGGGCTGAAGTTCACACCGGCGCCGGCTACGAGATCGGTCACGACGCGAGACACCAGAGTTTCGCCAGGGCGTGCCTCAGACATAATCCGTGCAGCAGTATTGACCGCGATACCGGCGATATCCTCGCCCCGAAGCTCGACTTCGCCGGTGTGCAGTCCGGCGCGAAGCTCGATTCCAAGTCGCGCGGTGCCTCCCGACAACGCCACGGCGCACTTGATGGCGCGCCCAGGTCCGTCAAAAGTTGCCAAGATTCCATCTCCTGTCATCTTGATCAAACGGCCGCGATGCTGTTCGACCGTGCGGCGCGCGAGCTTGTCGTGCTCATCGAGCAACCGATGCCAGTTGTTGTCACCAAGACTCACCGCCTGCTTTGTCGAGTCAACGATATCGGTAAAGAGAACGGTGGCGAGCACGCGCTCGATTTCGTCCACGACGACCTCGCGGCGGCCGGTGATGAACTCCTCGATGTCGCCGATGATGGCTTCGATATTCTTCTGAGCCCATGGCCGGTGATCGCCGGCAGGGTACTCGACGTAGCGCGCGCCAGGAATGTGGGCCGCCAAGTAACGCCCGTTGGCAACAGGCACGGCTACGTCAGCCTCGTTGTGCAGAACGAGAGCGGGCAATCGAAGTTGTGGAAGAATTGCGCGAACGTCGATCAACGCATTCGTCTCAAGCATCGCCTGATAGGCGCTGGGACTAACGATGAGCCTTTCGCCCTTGGCCCAGATCTTGATCGCTTCAGGATCGCCTACGAGGCTTGGAGCGAAAGCCTTAGCCGACGCGCCGCTGCCCCAATACTTTACGGAGCGTATCATCTGCTCCAGTGGAAACATATGGGTGTAGTCATCGCAGTTGGTGAAACGGGCAAATCCACCATAGAGGATGAGATGGGAAACCCGCTCGGGATAGGTCGCCGAAAACAACGCGCTCATCGCTGCCCCCTCGGAATAACCAAGCAGGGCCGCACGTGAGATACCGAGCGCCATCATCACTGCATCCAGATCATCCATCCGTTCATCGAGCGTGGGGCTGCCAGCAACTCGGTCAGACAAGCCCTGGCCTCGCTTGTCGAAGCTGATTACGCGCGCGAAAGCGGAAAGCCGGTGTAGAAAGTCCGTGTAACCGGCCAGTTCATGGAAAAATTCAATATGCGACAGCAGGCCCGGAACCATGATCAGGTCGATCGGACCATCGCCCATCACCTGATAGGCGATACTGACGTTTCCGCTGCGCGCATAGCGGGTCTCGGGCAACTGGATAGGTGTCATCGCCCCAATTCCTCAGATTGCAGCAATTTATCGTACCTGACTTCCGGCTTGGCAGGAAGTCCGAGGCGAAGGGTCGAAGCATCAAGTCCGCTTCGGGTCAAAGGCTGACTTGGCTGCAAGATCCGCTTTTGACCCAAAGCTGACATCAGCTACTTGGGCCGGCGCCCCCTTACCGCATGCGCGCGCGCACTATAGGTGATGCGACCATCGGCGTCCGCCGGTAGGCGTGCACGTACCCGCGAGATGAGCATCTCAACATCTCCGGATGTCATAGTTGCAACTGTGGGCCGAAGCGCAGGAGATTTGAGATTCGTCGTCCAGAAATCGTCGAAATTTGCAAAAGTCCGGTGCACTGTAATTTCTCGGGTTTGCACGTCCTCAAGGCCTGCGCCGATCCACAAGTCTCGTAATGCTTCCATTCGAGACGCATCCATTCGCGGCGGGCGCGTTGGTACAATACCCATTGCCTGTATCTCGGAGTGGATTGGATCGAGCGGAGATCTGCCACCTGCCATGTCCCACATGTAGGTCACAACTGCCCCGCCGGGGACAACTACTCGAACCATTTCGCTGACGCCCTTCGCGGGGTCCGGAACGAATACAAGGACCAATGCCATCACAGCCGCATCGAAGCTTCTGTCGGCGAAAGGAAGGGCCATGGCATCGCCTTGCTGAAACTTTGCCAGGCTCGAAGCAGGTCGAGTGCGTGCAAACGCGAGCTGCCCTTCGGATGGATCGATCCCTTGCACTTCCGCGGGGCTACATCGCTCGACCAACAGTTCAGTGAAGGCCCCGTTGCCGCAACCGATGTCGATCCACCGCAAACCTAAGGGAGGCGCCAGCCAATCAAGGAATATCTCGCCAGCGGAGCGGCTCCAAATTCCCATCATCTGCTCGTAGCTGGCTCCATCGTCGAAGCGAATTTGCTGTTCTGCCATTTGATTTCCCAACCCAATGACGATCCTTGACCGATGCCATTTTGCAGAGAAAGGAGCGATTGGGAAGTCACGGTGCGCCTTGATGTTCCCGTCTGGCACAGAGCGGACGTGCTATCGTTTGAGAGATGCCAACAAATCCAGGTCTGCGGCGGCAGAGTGACCGTGCCGCACTACGCACGTGGTTTTGTTTTGGGCGCTGTTCCCTTCGCGCTGGCGCCATTAGACGTTGCGGCCTAACTTCCGAACGGGCGATACCCAGGGTGAGAAGCATGATCCACAACGCAATTGCACCGGGCGATCTTTGGCAGTCAGTACGCCGCGAGGCCGAAACCGTGCTGGCCCGCGACCCGCTGTTTGGCGCCTCCGTGTCGGCCGCGATCCTGGATCATTCCGATCTCGGCAGCGCGGTGGCCCGTCAAATCGGAGAACGGCTCGGCAAGCGTGCGGCCGACCGCGAGCAGTTCGCGCGTGTCGCCGGCGAGGCGTTTCGGGACTCTCCCGATCTGGTCGACGCGGCAAGCCGCGATCTGCAAAGCATTGCGGTTCATGATCCCGCGACGACCGGATTGCTGCCGCCGCTCCTCAACTTCAAGGGCTACATCGCCCTGCAGGCCTGGCGGGTGTCCAGCCGGCTCTGGCATCAAGGCCGCAGCGATCTCGCGCTGTTGATGCAAAGCCTGTCCTCCGATTCCCTCCAGGTCAGCATTCACCCCTCGGCCTCGATTGGAACCTCGGTGTTCCTGGATCACGCCACGGGAATCATCGTGGGCGCGTTCGCCGTCATCGGCGACGACACCACCATCCTGCAAAACGTCACCATTGGCCGCAGGCCCGCGCTGCCGAACCGCGCCCCGCGGATCGGCCGCGGCGTCCTGCTCAGCGCGGGGGCCACGGTTCTCGGCGACGTCAGCATCGGCGACTTCGCCAAGATCGGCGCCGGCTCGCTGGTCGAGAATGACGTTCCGGGCGGCTGTACCGCGGTCGGGGTTCCCGCGCGCCTGACCAACTGCCCCGAAACGGTATCCGCGTAGAGGTGCGGGCTGCCGCGACGGGTCATTTGTCTCGGCAAATCAGGGCGTTGCTTACTGTGCATGGGGTTGTTTTCGAGCTTTTTTTGTCGGTCGCCGCAATGGGCCGCAATCCCCGACGCGACCGCCCTCATTTGACGCAGCCAAAATCCCCTTTGGTAACCGTCCGTTAACCATGATCAGCGTCTGGTTGGGGGCGGAAAGGCGTGCGGATAGCCCTCGTTTTGACACGTTGGCAGGGGATGCAGGTCCCGGCTTTGGACGGGCCACCCATGCGACACGGAACGAGGCTCTCGCGCAGGCTTACCGCCGCGGCTGACGCGCGGCTGTGGAACCGGCAGCCCATGACTCCCAAGGATTGGGCTCCCGGGAAATTTGGGACATCTGCGTTGAGAGGATACCGGACATGAATCCCGCTGACGTGGCCCAGTCAGCCTTGCCGCTGGCATCCATCGACGTCTCGCTGACCACCCTGTTCCTGCAGGCCCACTGGGTCGTGAAGGCGGTCATGCTCGGACTGATCGGCTGCTCGGTCTGGGTCTGGGCGATCGCGATCGACAAGATGTTCCTCTATTCGCGCACCAAGCGCGCGATGGACCGCTTCGAACAGGCTTTCTGGTCCGGGCAATCGATCGAGGAACTCTACCGCGCGCTGTCGGCCAAGCCGACGCAATCGATGGCGGCGTGTTTCGTCGCGGCGATGCGCGAATGGAAGCGGTCGTTCGAAAGCCAGTCGCGCTCCTTCGCCGGCCTGCAGATGCGGATCGAGAAGGTCATGAACGTCTCGATCGCCCGCGAGGTCGAGCGGCTGGAACGGCGCCTGCTGGTGCTGGCGACGGTCGGCTCGGCGGGTCCGTTCGTCGGCCTGTTCGGCACCGTCTGGGGCATCATGACGGCCTTCCAGTCGATCGCCGCCTCCAAGAATACCTCGCTGGCGGTGGTGGCCCCGGGTATCGCGGAGGCGCTGTTTGCCACCGCGATCGGCCTTATCGCCGCCATCCCGGCGACTATTTTCTACAACAAGTTCACGTCCGAGGTGAACCGGCAGGCCCAGCGGCTGGAAGGGTTTGCGGACGAGTTCTCGGCGATCCTGTCGCGCCAGATCGACGAGCGGGCGTGAGGGCGGTATCTTGCAGGTGGATAGATCGTGAGCGCATTGTGAGCATCAGATCATGTCGATGAACATGGCAGGCGCGTCGGGCGGCGGCGGGCGTCGCGGCCGGCGCCGCGCGGCGGTGATGGCCGAGATCAACGTCACCCCGATGGTCGACGTGATGCTGGTGCTGCTCATCATCTTCATGGTGGCGGCGCCGCTGATGACCTCGACGATCGATATCGACTTGCCGGTGGCGAGCGGCGGCAAGTCGCTGGCCTCGAACGCGCCGCCCTTGACGTTGTCGGTCAAGCGCACCGGAGGAAGCTGCAACTCCAATATCGAACTCTATCTCGGGGATACCCTGATCTCGGCCGCCGAACTGCAGCCCAAGATCAAGGCGATCCGGGAAACCCGGTCGGACGCCGACAGCGTCGTCTATCTCAGGGGCGACAAGGATGTCTGCTATACCGACATGATGAAATTGCTGGGCCATATTCGCACCGCGGGCTTCAAGGCGAATATCGTCATCGTTCCCGAAGGAGGCTGAGCCGACGTGAAGGTCAGGGTCGACAAAACGCTGGTCGCCTCGGTTGCCCTGCACGTTCTCGTGCTGGGCTGGGGACTGATGTCGTTTTCGTCCAAGGCCTTCGACCTGATGCCGGAAGAATCGGTGCCGGTCGACGTCATTTCCGCCGACCAGCTCGCCAGGGTGATGGCGGGCATGAAGACCGGCCAGAAGGCGCCGACGCCGCTGGTGGAGAAGGTCGCCGAAGCCAAGCCCGTGGAAGACGCCGTCGGCAAGATCACCGAGAAGGCGCCGGTCGTGACCGAGACCGCGCCGCCGCCGGCGCCCAAGGTCGAGGAAAAGCCCGTCGAGAAAAAGCCCGATCCGCCCAAGGTCGCCGAGGCCAAGCCCAGGGAAGAGCCCAAAAAGGAAAAGCCGAAGCCGGTCGAGAAGAAACCCGACCCCAAGGTCGATCCGATCGCCGAAGCCATCAAGAAGGAAGAGAAGAAGCCGCCGCCGCCGAAACCTGTGGCGGCCAAGCCGCCGGAGCCGGCCAAGCCGAAGCCGGAGCGCGCCTTCGACCAGTCGAAGATCGCAGCCCTGCTCGACAAGCGCGACCCCTCCCGGCAGGCCGTCACCGGCGACACGCTGAATTCCAATGCCGCGCTCGGCCTCGCCAAGGGCAAGGCCGCCGACAATTCGGCAACCTGGGGCGCGCTGTTCCAGGCCCAGGTCGAGCGCTGCTGGAAGAAACCCTATGGCGGCATCGAGGCGCAGAAATCGGAAGCCGCCTTCGCCATCAAGCTGAAGCGCGACGGCACGCTGGAAGGGATGCCGGTTCCCGAGGGCACGCCGGCCACGCCCTATCTTCGCGTCTACCAGGAGAGCGCGCTGCGGGCGATCATCGAGTGCCAGCCGTACAAGCTGCCGGCGGCCTATTTCGATGAATGGAAATATTTCGCGCCTGTTTTCACCGAGCGAAAGACCTGAACGCGCCCGCTTGTGGCGAGCGCCAATATGGAACGAAGTCCGCAACAATGACCGACAGCAATGAATTGCCCGAGATGCCGTTTCGCCCGAGCCGCCGGCAGCTGATTTCCGGAATGGCCGCGCTCGGCATGGTCGCGGGCTCCGCCCGCGATGGCTTCGCCCAGGCGCCGAAGCGCGTCATCATTCCGGAGGGCGACTTCGCGCCGCTGCCGATCGCGATCCCGAATTTCGTGGCGGGAACGCCTGCGGATACCGAGGTCGGCGTCGGCGTGACCCAGGTCATCACCAACAACCTCAAGCGCAGCGGCCTGTTCGCGCCGATCGATCCGGCGGCCTATATCGAGAAGGTCATCAACATCGACGCGGCGCCGCAATTCCAGAACTGGAAGACCATCAACGCGCAGGCGCTGGTGACCGGCCGCATGACCCGGCAGGGCGACGGGCGGCTCAAGGCCGAATTCCGGCTCTGGGACGTCAACACCGCCCAGCAGCTGGCCGGCCAGCAATACTTCACCTCGCCGGAATACTGGCGGCGGATCGCGCACATCATCTCCGACCAGATCTACGAACGGCTGACCGGGGAGAAGGGCTATTTCGACAGCCGCGTGGTGTTCGTCGACGAGACCGGCCCCAAGGAGCGGCGGGTCAAGCGGCTGGCGATCATGGACCAAGACGGCGCCAATGTCCGCTACCTGACCCGCGGCACCGATCTGGTGCTGACGCCGCGGTTCTCGCCGTCGACCCAGGAAATCACCTATATGGAGTTCGGCCAGGGCGACCCGCGGGTCTATCTGTTCAACATCGAAACCGGGCAGCGCGAGATCGTCGGCAACTTTCCGGGCATGTCGTTCTCGCCGCGGTTCTCGCCGGACGGCCAGCGCGTCATCATGAGCCTGCAGCAGGGCGGCAACTCGAACCTGTTCGTGATGGACCTGCGCTCGAAATCGACCACGCGCCTGACCGACACGCCGGCGATCGATACCTCGCCGTCCTATTCGCCCGACGGCAGCAGGATCAGCTTCGAATCCGACCGTGGCGGCAAGCCGCAGATCTACGTGATGGCGGCGACCGGCGGGCCGGCGCAGCGCATATCCTTCGGCGAGGGGAGTTACTCCACGCCGGTATGGTCGCCGCGCGGCGACTACATCGCCTTCACCAAGCAGGGCGGCGGACAGTTTTCGATCGGCATCATGAAGACCGACGGTTCGGGCGAACGGCTGCTCACGTCGGGTTTTCACAATGAAGGCCCGACCTTCGCGCCGAACGGCCGCGTCCTGATGTTCTTCCGCGAACCCGGTGGTGGTGGCGGACCTTCGCTATTCACGGTTGATATTTCCGGACGTAATGAACAAAAGGTACCGACCCCGGGCTTCGCCTCCGACCCGGCCTGGTCGCCCCTGCTGTCCTGAGTTCGCGCACTGGCCACGCCGTTAACCGGCAGACCTTGCCTAGCTTGCTGAATTAGCGGGCAGATTCATCTTGCTGCGAACCCGTAAAAAGGTTCCGGTAACGATATTCCCTCAGAAAGACTTCATCTGCGGCAGGTAGAACTACGCGCTGAAACAGGACGCGTGCACGCCCGATGCAGCTTGTCGATCAGAAAAAGCCGAACAACCAGGAAGCGCTGGAGCCCGCAATCTACGCGGCGCTGGTCGACTCCATGTTGCAGAATTTCTGGCCGATGCTGATCGGCTCGATTTGTGCGGCGGCCTGTGCGGTGATGACGGCGCTCAAGACCGGCAACGTGCTGTTGTGGCCGTGCGCCATTCTGATCGTCGGAATCGGCACCCTGCGCGCGTTGCAGATGCGCAAATTCGAACGGCGCACCGCGGTGCTGTCGTTCGAGCAGGCCAAACATATCGAACCACGTTACGCGGTCGGCGCCATGATCTATGCCGGAGTGCTCGGCGCCTGGTGCTTCATCACCATTCTGGGCAATGACGACGCCATCGCGCATATGCTCTGCGTCGCCCTGACGATCGGCTATACCGCCGGCGCCGCGGCCCGCAACTACGGCCGTCCGCGGCTCGTGCAGTATCATATCCTGCTCGCGTGCGGTCCGATGTCGCTGGCGCTGGCGCTGAACGGCGGCTTCTACTACATCGGCCTCGCCGTGCTGCTGGTGCTGTTCTTCATCGGCCTGAAAGGCATCAACCTCAGCCTCCATGCCATCTTCGTGAAGGCGCTGACCTCCAGTTTCCGGGAAGCCGCGCTGGCCAGCCAGTTCGACACCGCCCTGAACAACATGCCGCACGGCCTGTGCATGTTCGCCGCCGACGGGCGGCTTGCCGTCATGAATCACCGCTTCAGCGAGATGATGAACCTGTCCGACGATCTGGTGCAGCGCGGCGCCGACGCGCGCGACATCATCGCCGCCTGCGTCAGCGGCGGATCGATCGCGGCGGCGAGCGGAAGGATGATCCTCTCGGAGATCGAGAATTCGCAGGCCAGGGATATCGTCACCGCCGATCCCGATATCGCCAGAGGCCGGTCGCTGTCCTGGACGTTCCAGCCGATGGCGGGCGGCGGCGCCGTCGTGCTGCTTGAAGACATCACCGAGCGGCGCACCGCGGAGGCCAGAATCACGCATCTGGCGCGTTACGACGAACTGACGGCGCTGCCCAACCGGGTGAATTTCCGCGACGAGATCGAGCGTCTGCTGACGATTCCGCACGACGCCGAGCAGTTGTCGGCATTGCTGTTCATCGATCTCGACCAGTTCAAGCAGGTCAACGACACCCTGGGCCATCCGTGCGGCGACCAGCTGTTGTGCGCGGTCGCCGACCGGCTGCGTGCCATGCTGCGCCCGGAGGATTTCGTGGCGCGCTTCGGCGGCGACGAATTCGTGGTGTTCCAGCAGAACATCAAATCGAACGAGGATGCCGCCGTTCTGGCCCGTCGAATCGTCGAGCATCTGAGCGAGCGCTACAAGATCGACAACCATCTGGTCGAGATCGGCGCCAGCGTCGGCATCGCGATGACCGGTCCCGGCGTCAGCGCCGATACGCTGCTGAAGAACGCCGACATGGCGCTCTATCGCGCCAAGGCGGACGGCCGCGGAACCTTCTGCTTCTTCCGCGACGAGATGGCCCAGACCGTCGAGGCGCGCCGCATCCTCGAACTCGACCTGCGCAAGGCGCTGGCCAACGAAGAGTTCGAACTGTTCTATCAGCCGCTGGTCAACCTCAAATCGGGCCGGATCGCGACCTGCGAGGCGCTGCTGCGATGGAATCATCCGGTGCGCGGCACGGTGTCCCCGATCGACATCATCCCGGTCGCCGAGGACATGGGCCTGATCGTCGACCTCGGCCGCTGGATCCTGCGCAAGGCCTGCCTGGAGTGCATGAAATGGCCCGATGCCGTCAGCGTCGCGGTCAATTTCTCACCGCAGCAGTTCCATCAGCGCGACGTACTCACCGAGGTTCGCTATGCCCTCGAGGTCTCCGGCCTGCCGGCGGACCGGCTGGAAATCGAGATCACCGAATCCTCGCTGCTGCGCAACACCCAGTTGACCCATGACGTGCTGTCGCAGCTGCACGCGCTCGGCGTGCGGATCTCGCTGGACGATTTCGGCACCGGCTATTCGAGCCTGAGCTATCTGCACAACTTCCCGCTGCAGAAGGTGAAGATCGACCGGTCCTTCCTCGAAGGCATCGATACCGATCGTCCGCTGACGCTGCTGCGCGGCGTGGCGCGGCTTTCCGCCGATCTCGGGATGTCGGTCGTGGTCGAGGGCATCGAGACCAACGAACAGCTGGAATTGATCAGCGCCGACGGCACCGTGACCGAAGCGCAGGGCTACCTGTTCAGCCGGCCGGTCCCGGCGGTGCGCGTTCGCCAGTTGCTGAACGCCTCGCATGGCCGCCGCCTGCCGGACGACCACATACGGTCGCTGCCCTCACGATCGATCGCCTGAGCCTCCGACGACACCCGGCGAATTCTCTTGCCTCGCGGCGCAATTGGGTCCGATGATTAAAATGTCACAGGTTAACCCTAACGTTGCGATGGCTTTGCATCATCGTTAAGAAGCTGTTAATCTTTTGACTACGCGCAGAAGTTGCTGGGAATCCGTAAGGAGTATCAAATGAGGTCCGCAGCCGAACCATCTAATGCGGCTCTGGGACGCAGTTCGGACCTGTTGGATCAAGTCGATTATCGTCTGGCGCAGACGCCCGAGGAAAAAGAAAAGATCTACAACCTGCGGTACCGGGCCTACCTGCGCGAGGGGGCGGTGCAGCCCTCCGCCGACCAGCGCGTCACCGATCAGTATGACGATCTGTGCAATTCCTGGACATTCGGCGTCCACCTGTTCGGCGAACTCTACAGTTCGGTGCGCATCAGCGTGCTGACGTCGGAATGGCGGCAGTCGTGCTCGAACGAGGCTTTCGGCGAAATCCTCAACCCCAGGCTGGACCGGGGCGAGGTCATCATCGATCCGGCGCGGTTCGTCGCGGATCCCGACAAGGCGAAGCGTTTCCCGGAACTGCCTTATGTGACGCTCCGACTAGCCTATATGGCGTGCGAATATTTCAATGCCGACGTTGGCCTCGCCATCGTCCGTGCCGAGCATCAGGCGTTCTACCGCCGCGTGTTCCTGCATGAGACCATCGCCGAGCCGCGTTTCTTCCCGGGCCTGCTCAAGCCGGTTGGACTGATGGCCGCGAACTTTCCGGCCATGCGCGACAAGGTTTTCGAGCGCTATCCCATGATGCGTTCGACCGCCTTCGAGCGGCGGATGCTGTTCGAGCGCGGCGCCGAGCACCAACCGTTGCCGGCGAATGTGGTGGTCTCACCGTCCGAAAGCACCTCGCTCGTCCCGCAGTCCTGCCGGATCGGCAGCTAGAATCCGGCCCGGGCTCGCTGACCCACAGGCCGGGCCCGGTTCCCGGCAGAAGCGCGCCGATGGGACCCGCCGTGTGGCGGACCCGATACTTTCCCGGCCTGAAAGCCGGTGATCACGGTGCAGCCCGCCGGCTGCCTTCACCGTCGTGCCACATTTGCCAATCATTAACTATCCCGGTTGCTTTTCGCCGTTGGCAGGCATTTGATCGGATCCAGCAACACCTCATCAAGGTTGACGGAACGTTCGCTTAACCATCGCCCTGTAGACCGGATAAGAGTTGGAAACGTGAGCGCGGAGGCTCCGGAATGATACATCAGATGCGCATCCTGCAGGGTTTGAAGCTGGCCGCGGTGCTCGCGGTGGCGCTGTCGATGGGCGCCTGCGCCAACAAGAACCCGCTCGGCGCCGACGGCGCGATGGCGAGCGCGGCGACCCCGGGCAGCCAGCAGGATTTCGTGGTCAATGTCGGCGACCGCGTGTTCTTCGAGAGCGACCAGACCGAATTGTCGCCGCAGGCGATCGCGACCCTGGAAAAGCAGGCGCAGTGGCTGCAGAGCTACAACCGCTATGCCTTTACCATCGAGGGCCACGCCGACGAGCGCGGCACCCGCGAATACAACATCGCGCTCGGTGCGCGGCGCGCCCAGTCGGTTCGCACTTACCTCGCCTCGCGCGGCGTCGACCCGAGCCGGATGCGCACCATCTCCTACGGCAAGGAACGCCCGGTCGCGGTCTGCAACGACATCTCGTGCTGGTCGCAGAACCGCCGCGCCGTGACGGTGCTGAACGCCAGTTCCTGAGGCTTCACAGCCTTCGCAAGGTCCTTCGCCGGCGCCTCTCGGGGCGCCGGTTTGGTTTTGACGGGGTGCTCCGGCCGTCGTTGTTTCAGTCACAATTCTGGCGCACTCCCTCTCTCAATGTGGGTCGCTTTCGATGTCACGTCGATCTCGTCGTCAGGCCAGAATGTCATTCAGAATTCATGGTATTACCCGCGCCGTGGCGATCGCCACGATACTCGCGATGTCTTCGCCGGCGCTGGCGCAGCAGTCCGATGGCTTCGATGCCGAGCTGCGAATCCAGCAGCTCGAGAATCGGCTGCGCCAGCTCACCGGCCAGAACGAGGAGCTGCAGTACCGCAACCGGCAACTCGAGGAGCAGTTGAGGGCCTTGCAGGGTGGCGCGCAGGCAGCACCGGGCGGACCGCCCGCCGGCCAGCCCGGTATCGCCGTTGCGCCCGCACCGCTCCGGCAGCCTCAAATCCAGCCGGGTCCGCAGATTGCCGCGCCGGCGCCGATCGTCCAGGAGCCGCCGCAAGGCGGGCCGCCTGCGCCCGGGCGGCGCCGCGGCGATGCCTTCGACCCCAGCCAGAATCCCAATGCGCCAGGGGCGCCGCAGGCGCTCGGCGGCGGCCAACTGCCGATACCGGCCGACGGCGCTGTCGGCGCGCCGGGTGGCCGCGGGGCAGGGGAGCCGCTCGATCTCGCCATCACCGGCGGGCCGCGCCCACCGGCCGGCGGCTTGCCGCCGCAGCGCCCCGGCGCGGGGGCCACGCTGACCACCCTGCCGCCGTCGGCGACCCCGAAGGACGAGTTCGATCTTGGCATCGGCTACATGCAGCGCAAGGACTATGCGCTCGCCGAAGAGACCATGCGCAGCTTCGCGCAGAAATACCCCAGCGATCCCCTGATGGCGGATTCGCAGTACTGGCTCGGCGAGAGTTTCTTCCAGCGCCAGCTCTATCGCGACGCCGCCGAATCCTTCCTGGCGGTGACCACCAAATTCGATAAATCGGGCAAGGCCCCGGACGCCCTGCTGCGGCTCGGCCAGTCGCTGGCGGCGCTGAAGGAAAAGGAAGCCGCCTGTGCCGCGCTCGGCGAGGTGACGCGGAAATATCCCCGCGCCTCGGGCGGCGTCAAGGCGGCGGTAGACCGCGAGCAGAAGCGGATCAAGTGCTAAGGTCGGTCGCCCGGGTCTGCCATTAGACTTCGATACCAGCCGGCGGCGCCATGTCCGACGACGATCATGCCCCGATTTCAGTGCGGGACGCGAAGCTCCTGTTCGCGGACTGGAAGACTGCGCCGGCGCTTCTGCTGGCGGTGTCCGGCGGCCCCGATTCAATCGCCCTGATGTGGCTTGCGGCGCGCTGGCGCCGCAGCCTGACGCGTGGTCCGCGTCTGCTCGCGGTCACGGTCGATCACGGCTTGCGCGCCGAGGCCGCCGCCGAGGCGCGCGAGGTGAAGCGGCTGGCGCGCATGCTTGCGCTGGAGCATCGCACGCTGCGCTGGACCGGCCCGAAGCCGACAGCCGGCCTGCCGGCCGCGGCGCGCGCGGCGCGCTATCGCCTGCTGGCCAGGGCCGCGCGGCAGAGCGGCGCCACCCACATCCTTACCGCACATACCCGTGACGATCAGGCCGAAACGTTGCTGATGCGCATGCTTCGCGGCAGCGGCATCGCCGGGCTTGCGGCGATGGCGCGGGAGTCGGAGCGCGACGGCGTGTGGCTGGCGCGTCCCTTTCTGGAGGTTTCGAAAGCGCAGCTGATCGCGACGCTGGAGAAGGCCAAGGTCGGCTTTGCCGACGATCCGACCAACCGCGATCCGCACTTCACCCGGCCGCGGCTGCGCGCCCTGATGCCTGCACTCGCCGCCGAGGGTGGCGATCCACGCAATCTGGCGCGGCTGGCCTCGAGGCTGGCCCGGGCCAACGCCGCGGTGGAAATTCTCACCGACGGCGCCGAGCGCTACCTCGCGCTGCGGGACGGCGCCGCCCGGCATGCCCCATTCGCCGCCGGCTGGTCGGGAGCCGGATCCTTCGACGTCGACGCCAGGGTCTTTGCCGGCATGCCGGAGGAAATCCGGCTTCGGCTGCTGAAGCGTGCGATCGACCGGCTCGGCCATGAGGGACCGGCGGAACTCGGCAAGGTCGAAGCCCTGTTGGCGGTGTTGGACCGGGCGGTCGCTGGAATGGCGGGACGCCGGCGCGGGCTCAGTCAGGCGGCACTGACGCAAGGGCTGAAACAGACCCTTGCCGGTGCGCTGGTCAGCCTGACCGGCGGCCGGATTCGGGTCCAACCGGCGCCGCCGCGCCGCCGCCGGGTGGATTGACGTCCGGATCGAACATTTGCGGGCGGGCCGATCGGGTCGCGTGAGTCTTAACCACCTCGGAAAACACCGGTTTGACCGCCATTATTTCAGCGGGAATCCGGCT
>NZ_JAUYQU010000162.1 GCF_030697065.1 Bradyrhizobium sp. | reverse complement strand
GCGGGAGACGCGGATCAGCGCGCTGCACGCCGGACAATTGCCGGCGCTGATCGTGTTCACCCAGGCCGTCCTCGCCAGGGGCAGCTACTGGACCAACGCGTTGACGCCGCGCCATGCCACCAGCCAGCCGCTGCGGCTGGAATATACCGGCTCGTTAGTGCCGCATGACGGGCGCGCCCTGATGCTGCTGACCATGAGTGATCTGGAACAGCGCCGCCGCCGCTTCGTCGACGCCACCGCCGAGGACCACATGCGCAGCGGGCTTGCGGCCTGGCAGCGGGTCGAGCGGGTGTTTCAGGACATCGAGCGGGAAAACCAGTTGATCCTGCGCGCCGCCGGCGAAGGCATCTACGGCGTCAACGCCGAAGGCAAGACCACCTTCGTCAATCCCGCCGCCGAGCGGATGCTGGGCTGGGCCGCCGAGGAACTGGTCGGCAAGGCGATCCATCCGATCGTGCACCACAGTCACCACGACGGCAGCCATTACCCGGACGAGGATTGCCCGATCTATGCCGCGTTCCGCGACGGCGCCGTGCACAATGTCGCCGGCGAGGTGTTCTGGCGCAAGGACGGCTCACCGGTCTGGGTCGAGTACACATCGACCCCGATCCGCGATCGCGGCACGGTGGTCGGCGCCGTGATCGTGTTTCGCGACGTCAGCCAGCGGCGCGACGCCGATGAAAAACTGCACGCCGCGCTCGCCGAAGTCGACCGCCTGCGCGAGCGGCTGGAGCTGGAAAACGCCTATCTGCAGGAAGAAATCCGGATCGAGACCAACCCGCGCGGCATCATCGGCCAGAGCGAGGCGATCCAGAAGACGCTGCGCCAGGTCAAGCTGGTGGCGCCGACCACCGCCGCCGTCATGATCACCGGCGAGTCCGGCACCGGCAAGGAGTTGATCGCGCGCGCCATTCACGAGGCCTCCGCCCGGCGCGACCGGCCGCTGATCCGCGTCAACTGCGCCGCGATTCCGCGCGAGCTGTTCGAAAGCGAGTTTTTCGGCCACGTCAAGGGCGCCTTCACCGGCGCGGTGCGCGACCGCATCGGCCGCTTCGAACTCGCCGACGGCGGCACGCTGTTTCTCGACGAGGTCGGGGAAATTCCGCTGGAGTTGCAGGGCAAGCTGCTGCGCGTGCTGCAGGAAGGCAATTTCGAGCGGGTCGGCGAGGAGCGCACCCGCGCCGTGGACGTTCGGCTGATCGCGGCCACCAACCGGAACCTGAAGCAGGAAGTGGCGCGCGGCCGGTTTCGCGAGGATCTGTATTTCCGGCTCAACGTGTTTCCGGTGGAATCGGTGCCGCTGCGCGACCGCCGCGAGGACATTCCGCTGTTGGCGCAGCACTTCCTGATGAGCGAAAGCAAGGAACTGAAATCCGACCTGCGGCTGTCGGAAGGCGATGCGCGGCGGCTGTCGCGTTACGACTGGCCCGGCAATGTCCGCGAACTGCAGAACGTGATCGAGCGCGCTGCCATCCTGGCGCAGAACGGGCGGCTGCGCATCGACCTGCCGGACGCGCCGGGACCGCACGCGCCGTCCGGATCCGGCCGGCAAAAGGCGGAGGCGCGGCCGGCGGTCATGACCTCGGCCGAGCTGCGCGACCATGAGCGCGAGAATATCCTGGCCGCGCTGCGGGCCTGCAACGGCAAGGTGTTCGGCCCCGGCGGCGCCGCCGCGCTGCTGGACGTCAAGCCGACCACGCTGGCCTCGCGCATGAAGGTGCTCGGCCTGGCGCCCGCCCGCGCCGCCAGGCCGTTCCCGTTTACGACGCCTTCCGGATCTTGAAGCTGTTGAGATACTCCTCGGGCTTTGCCGCGTCGAAGGTCTTGCCCATCACCGCGAACGACTTGTACGCGCTTGCGGGCGGCGTCAGTCCCATCTCCTTCATCACCTTCGCGGTATCGGTCGCAAGGAAGACCTGTTCGGCCACCGACTTGTAATCGACATCGCCCTTGATCTGGCCCCAGCGCTTCATCTGCGTCAGCATCCAGACCGCGAAGGATTGCCAGGGGAACGGATCGAAGTCGACGCGCTTGGGATCGGTCTTGATGCCGCCGAGCCCGTCGGCATAGGTCCCGGTGAGGGACTGTTCCAGCACGGTGACCGGCGCGTTGATGTAGTTGGCCGGCGCGATGGCCTCGGCGATCTGCTTGCGGTTCTCCGCCTTCGAGGCGTAGGCGGTGGCATCGATGATCGCCCGCGTCAGCGCCGCAAAGCTGTTCGGCGACGTCGTGATGAACTCCCGGCTCGCCGCGAAGGTGCAGCAGGGATGGCCGTCCCAGATTTCCTTGGACAGGATGTGCAGGAAGCCGACGCCGTCATAGATCGCGCGCTGGCAGATATTGTCCGGCGCAAGAAAGCCGTCGATGTTGTCGGCGCGCAGATTGGCGACCATCTCGGGCGGCGGCACCGAACGCAGCTGCACGTCGGTATCGGGGTCGAGGCCGTGCTCGGCGAGATAATACCGCAGCAGGTAATTATGCATCGAATAGTCGAACGGAATGGCGAATTTCATGCCCTTCCAGTCCTTCGGATTGCGCCGGTCCTTGTGCTTCATGGCCAGGGTAATGCCCTGCCCGTTGATGTTCTCGATCGCCGGCACCGTGAACGGGATCGCATTGGCGCCAAGCCCGAGCGTAATGGCGATCGGCATCGGCGCCAGCATGTGCGCGGCGTCATATTCCTTGTTGATGGTCTTGTCGCGGACCACGGCCCAGCCGGCGGTCTTCACCACCTCGACGTTGAGACCGTATTTGGCATAGAAGCCGAGCGGAGCCGCCATGATGATCGGCGTCGCGCAGGTGATCGGGATGAAGCCGACCTTGAGGTCCTTCTTTTCCGGCACGCCGCCTTTCGCGAACACCTCGGTCGCCGTCTTGATCGGAAAGAACTGCGAGACCGCGGCCAGCGCGGTCGACGCTCCGACCGATTTCAGGAAGGCGCGGCGCGCGGCGTCCTTCGGAAACATCGCGCGCATCACGGCGGAAGCAACCACCCCCTCGTAACGTTGCTGCTCGGTCGGCGCCGGCTCGCAGCGCAGCGTCAGCGCAGCCTGTTCGTGCTCCGCCGTCGAGCCATGCTGGCCGCAGACGCAGCCCGATCGTGACAGCTTGCGATCGGCATCGAACGCATCGTCGAAGGTGGACATGCCCCATTCCCCTGTGTGGTGTCGGATGATTGAACGGCCAATGCGCCGCTTTCGGCAATCATCGCCGGCCGCCTGAGCGCGGCCGGCGACGCAAACCCTGCACGTTCTATGCCGCCTTTTCGGTCAGCCTGGCGTCCGTCGGCAGGCCTTCCTCGATCGGCAGCGACGGATCGCGCGACCATTCGTTCCAGGATCCGAAATACATCCGCACGTCCTTCACCCCGGCGTTTTTCAGGGCGAGGAAGGTGTTGGAGGCGCGGGCGCCCTTGAAGCAATAGAGGAAGACCGGCGTGCTGGGCGAAATGCCCACGGTGGCGCATTCGGCCAGAATTCGTCCTTGGATTTGAAGCGCGGCCCCTCCGCGGTCGGCTTCATCATGCGATACCATTCGAGCCAGACCGCGCCGGGAATGCGCCCCTTGCGCGGGCAGAAATCCTTGCCGTAGGGCGACGAACTGTCGCCGATCCACTCGTCGACATCGCGCACGTCGAGCAGCGCGACCCCGGGCTTGCCGACCGCCGCCAGCATGGTCTTGGCATCGATCAGGATGTCGCCGGCTTCCGGAACGATCGAGAACGATGCCGGCACGGGTTTCGGAACCTCCGTCGTGACAGGCAGTCCGGCGGCGGTCCAGGCGTCGTAGCCGCCATGCAGCACCTTGATTTTGGGATAGCCGAGCATGGTCAGCAGGTAATAGCCGCGGCAGGACTGGCCGAACCCGGAATTCATCGACTGCTCGTAGATGACGGCGGTTTCCTTGCCCGACAGCCCGGCCTTTCCGAACGCGTCGGCGAACTTCGTCTTCAATTCCTCCATGCCTTCCGGCGTCGAGGTCGCGAGGTAGGTGAAGATTTCATGCACGTTGACGGCGTTCGGGATGTGTCCCGCGCCGTAGGCATCCGGGTTGCGCGTGTCGATGATGACGCACGGCTCTCTGGTGATGAATTCGGCGAGTTCGCCGGCGGAAATCAGAACGTCCGTCATGTCAGGCCTCTCCTGTTTTCGTCGTTGAAAGTTAGGGTCGATCCGATGCTCTCGTGAATTCTGTCTGCACACCTCTTCTGCGAAACGATCCCGCAATGCCGCCCTGAATGATGCCTTGCAAGACTCACGCCTCTGCCAGCATCTTGCGCAACTGCTTGGTGGCCGGCGTGACGATGGCGACGAAATAGGCTTCGCGCAGCCGGCGCTGGGCGCGATGGCTCTTCAGGTAGCCGCGCGCGCCGCAATGGAGCATCGCCGCATGCGCGGCAGCGACGCTGGCCTCGCCCGCCTTCAGGCGAAGCGCCACGACCTGGCGCCAGTAGCCGTCGTCCGTGTTGTAGGGGTCACGGGCCAGTTGCATGGTCTCGGTCTCGAGCCCGGTCAGCAGGTCCTGGAAATCGATAGGCTGCTGCGGCAGGAAGCGATTGACATGGCCGAGCGGTCCGGCGACTTCGTTCATGATGGCGATGCAATCGCGGATCAGGCCCGTCGCCATGCCCGCCTGCAGCAGGATGAAGCCTGCCCGAATCTTCTTCACGAACGGCCCGGCCGATGCGGCGAGGATCAGATCGTCGGATATGAAGGCGTCGCGGAACTGGACGCCATAGGTGCCGGTGCCGTCCATCGCCAGGAACGGCTGGCACGGCGTCAGCGTGATGGCGGGATCGGAGCAATCGGCAAGAAACATCACGATCTCGCCGGGCTTGCCCTCGACCTCGAAGATCGTGCCGAAGAAATGGTCGGGACCGAGATTGGACACCCAGGGCAGCGCGCCGCGTATCACATAGCCGCCGTCGACCTTGCGTCCCCTGAGCTTGAACTTCTCGATCCCGAAGAAGGTCTTCATCGGATTGGAGAGGCCGGTGCCGCCGAGAATTTTTCCCGTGGAGACGCCTTCGGCGAATCGCGCCGTCAGCGCCGGATTCCCGGAATTCATCACGTACCAGGCCAGCGTATTCTGGCACCACGCCATGAAGGCGGTGGCGCCGCAGACCTCGCCGAGCGCCGAGATCGATTGAATGGCGCAGCACAGATCGGCCGCGCCATTCAGTGGTTTATGCGTGCCCCACGCCCCCGCATCGCCGAGACGCCGGAGCAGTTCGGCCGGATAGACGGTGCCGTCGTCGATCCCGGCCGCGAGCGGCGCGAGGTCCCTGCGTGCAATCGCCGCCACCTCTGCGACCACCGATGCCGGCGAATGATCGCCGGCTTCGTCGACCGGAAGACGCGATACAGCCACTGGGCTCATGAAACTCTCCGTACCGGTTTTTCAGGGAGCGATTGCACGCTGGCCGCCTCTACGCGCTGACCTCGAGATTGACGGGCCGCGTAAACGTGTTGGCGACCGGCGACCACTTCTGGACGTGGGTCACCAGCGCGTCGATCTCCGCCTGGGCGACGCCCTCGCAGACCATGTCGACCTTGACCCGCACATCGGTGAAGCCGACCGGCTTTTCGCTGACGTCGCCGGTGCCCCATACCGCCGTGATGTTGAGATCGCCTTCGAGCTGCAGTTCGAGCTTGTTGACGATCCAGCCGCGATGCACCGCATTGGCGTGCAGCCCGACCGCGAGGCAGGAACCCAGCGCGGCCAGCGAGGCCTCCGACGGATTCGGCGCGGTATCGTCGCCGAGCAGGCCCGGCGGCTCGTCGACGATGTAGGGCGGCAGGTTGCGGATATAGTTGGCGTGGCGGAACTTGCCCTCGGCCACCGTCTTGCACTTCAAGGTCTTGATTACCTTGGGGTTGGCCTTGCTGGTGATGATGAGCTGTTCCAGCCCGTCCTTGTCGATCGGCGCAAGGCAGCCTGTCAGCACTGTTTTTTGGGCGACCGCGGTCATTTGTTTTCTCCCTGGGAGGTAGGATACCGAACGGTCTGTTTCCTGCACGAAGCGTGCCAGAGGCGGGCCGGCCAAAAACCCGAACGCCTGAAACCGCTTAAGGCGCGCTGCCCAGAAACCGATCGGTAGCCTTGTGCTCAAACCAGGTGCAATCGCTGCCTCGTCGCGGAGATTTTGAGCACGGCTAGATGCGGCTTGATGCGTACGCCGCATTTGGATTAAGTGGACGCATGCGCAAACCTGCTTCGAAGAAGCGTTCCGTCGCCATCCGTTCCGCTGCCGGCGATGACGAATCGGCGCGCGGGCGATTGCTCGGCGCGGCGACGCATCTGTTCTGCAAGAACGGCATCAACGCCACCGGCATCGACGCCATCATCAACGAGGCCGGCACCGCCAAGACCACGCTCTACAAATTGTTCGGGTCGAAAACCAACCTCGTGCATGCGGTGCTGGAGACCGAAGGCAGGCAGTGGCGCGAATGGTTCATCGGCGCCATCGAAGCCGGCGGCGGCAGCGCCCGGACAAAACTGGCGCGGATCTTTCCGGCGCTGAAAAGCTGGTTCGGCGAGGAACGCTTTTACGGCTGTCCCTTCATCAATGCGGTCGCCGAGCACGACAAGGACCAGAAGCAGCTCCGCGCCATCGCGATGCGGCACAAGAAGGTCGTGCTGGCGCATATCGAGAAGCTGGCCGCGGAGATGGGCGCGACGGAGCCGGAAAGCCTCGCGCATCAGCTGGCGCTGCTGATCGACGGCGCCATCGTCGCGGCGATGGTCTCGCGCAATCCCGGTGTCGCCGACACCGCCGGATTGGCCGCGGGCTGCCTGTTGGTGCCGCCGAAACTGAAAAAGCCAAAGCGCGCCGCCGAGGCGCCGTCGCACCTGATGGCGGTGTAGGACGGAATTGTAGAATCGTAGGGTGGGCAAAGGCGCCCTTCGCGCCGTGCCCACCATCTTCCATGATATGATGCGTTATGCGGCGCAAGGCGCTTGCCTCCGCCCGACCCGACGGGCAAATCACTTCTGTTTATCAGAATCGCATGTCAAGCCCCTCGCGCAAAAATATTTCTGTTTACCAGAAATAGAAACAGGGCTATATGTCTCGCCATCCCG
>NZ_JAUYQU010000044.1 GCF_030697065.1 Bradyrhizobium sp. | reverse complement strand
AACGACGATCCGTCGAGGAAGCCACGGTGTTCGTCGGGTTCGGGAGCTAGACGCGCCGGATGGGGAGAGAAAGCGATACCAACCCCCGTCCCTCATGGTGAGGAGCGCGTCGGGCAGCGCCCTTGCGCTGCGCGACGCGCGTCTCGAACCATCTGACACGCGACCTGCTGCCATCCTTCGAGACGCCGCGCGAAGCGCGCGCGGCTCCTCAGGATGAGGTCCGTGTTCGTTCGTGCGACCAGAGCACCTACTTCTTTGGTAACCTTGGCTTTTCGATTCCCGCGAGATCACACAGCGAATCGACCATCGCCGAAAAGTCCTTGTCCCCGAAGCCGCGGGCGCGGGCGGTGCTGAAGGCTTCGCGGGCGGCGGCGGCCATCGGCATCGGGACTCTTGCCGCGTTGGCCGCATCGATGATCAGCGTCAGGTCCTTGTGGGCGAGATCGATGGTGAAGCCCGGCTCGATGTCGCCGATCAGCACCTTGTTCGGCCAGTTGATCTTGAGCTGGCCGTTGACCGCGGTGGTGCCGTAGAGCACGTCGAGGGTGCGTTCGAGATCGAGCCCGAAGCGCTGCGACAGCGCGAGCGCCTCGGCATTCATCTGACAGGACGACACCGCCAGGAAGTTGTTGACCAGTTTTGTCCTGGTTCCGCTGCCGACCTCGCCGCAATGATAGATCGTGGTTCCCATCGCCTCGAGCAGCGGCTTGACGCGCTCGAAATCCCGCACCGAGCCGCCCACCATGAACAGCGATTCGCCGCGGTCGGCATGGGCGGCGAGCCGGCCGACCGGCGCATCGACGAACGCGATGCCCCTGGCCGCGGCGGCCTTGGCCAGCCGGTCGGTGGTTTCGGGGTCGATCGTGCTCATGTCGAGGATCAGCGAGCCGGGCCTGGCACTGGCAATGATGCCGTCGGCGCGGCTGACGACGTCGTCGACCACGGCGGAATTCGGCAGCATGGTGACGATGATGTCGGATTTCTGCGCCACTTCCGCGACGGTGGCGGCGCTGCCGGCCTGCAGCAGTTCGAGTTCGGCCACGGCCTGCGGATTGATGTCGTTGACCGTCAGACGAAAACCCTTGCGGCAGAGATTGGACGCCATCGGCCGCCCCATCCGTCCCAAGCCAATGAATCCGACCTGTTCCATGCGTTTCTCCCCTTTTGTTGTTGAGGGCAGGCTGCGCCAGCCCCGGCATCGATGTCAGGCGACGTAGGACATTTTTGCGATGGTGTAAAACGCCGCCGCTTGCGCCGTTCTCCCCTCTTCCCCTGCTCACGCGAGGAAAGCGAGTGGCGGGACGCAGTCCACCTCGGGGCAGCCCGGACCAGGCGCATCTGCCTCGGGGGTGCACGTGTCCGGCAGAAGGTTTTCGTCTGACGGATAGCCATGTCGCAAACTGGACAGTCGACCCGGGCTCCCCGGAATACCTATCGGGGATGGATGGCGGTGGCCATCGCAGCACTCTCGTCACCTCGAGACCGAAAGGGAATTCAGCCATGAACATTCACGCAACCGCGATGGCGGCCGATCTCGCCGCGGTGAAAAGCCGGCAGCAGCGCGCCTGGTCTTCCGGCGACTATTCGGTCGTCGGCGTCACGCTGCAGATCGTCGGCGAGATGCTTTGCGAAGCGATCGACCTGCGCAGCAAGCAGCGCGTGCTCGACGTCGCCGCTGGCAACGGCAATGCGACCCTGGCCGCCGCGCGTCGTTTCGCCGAGGTGGTTCCGACGGATTATGTCGGCGCGCTGCTCGAACGCGGCCGCGAGCGCGCCAGGGCAGAGCGCTTACCGGTCGAATTTCGCGAAGCCGATGCCGAGGCGCTGCCGTTCGCGGATTCGAGCTTCGACGTCGTGCTGTCGACCTTCGGCGTGATGTTCACGCCGAACCAGCAGCAGGCGGCGAACGAGATGGTGCGGGTGTGCCGGCCGGGCGGAAAGATCGGTCTGGCCAACTGGACGCCGGAAAGCTTCATCGGTCAATTGTTCAAGACCATCGGCAAGCACCTGCCGCCGCCCGCCGGCGTGTCGTCGCCGGCGCTGTGGGGCACCAAGGCGCATCTCGACAGGCTGTTCGCCGGCAAGGCCAGCGTGGCGGCGCAGGCCAGGCACTTCGTCATGCGCTACGAGTCGCGAGAGCACTGGAGCGAAGTTTTCCGCGGCTATTACGGCCCGGTGGTCAAGGCCTTCGAGGCGCTCGACGACGACGACGGCACGGCGCTTCAATCCGACATCGACGCCCTGCTGGCGAAATTCAACGCCGCCCGCGATGGCACGCTGGTGATCCCCAGCGAATATCTCGAAGTCGTCATCACCAGGCAGAATTGATCCCAGAGCACAGCAGCGGCGCGGCGGCACGGTCGCCGCGCCCGGGAGGTCGACATGAGCATCACTGCAAAGGAAATCTTCAGCGAGCACCGCTATGGCTGGGTGATCGCCGCGGTATCGACCGTGTGTCTGGCGCTCGGATTTGGCGCGGGCAGCACGGTTTCGGTGTTCATGAAGCCTTTCGAACAGGAGTTCGGCTGGCTTCGCGCCGACATTTCCATGGCCTACACGATGCATACGATCGGCGCCGGGCTCGGTGGCCTGTTGTGGGGCGGCCTTTCCGACCGGATCGGGGCGACCCGGATCGCGTTCATCGGCGCAGTCGCGATGTCGACAGGGCTGGCGATGCTGTCATGGCAGAACGCGCTGTGGTCGGTCTGCCTTCTCTACTTCCTGATCGGGGCCGCCGGCTTTGCCTGTCTGTTTACGCCGCTGCTCGCGCTGACGGGGCTGTGGTTCAACGCGCGCAAGGGCCTCGCGATCGGCATCGTGACGGCCGGCGGCGCCATCGGCCAGGGCGTCGTGCCCTATCTGACGCAACTCCTGACCACGGATTTCGGCTGGCGCGACGCTGCGTTCTATCTCGGCGCCGGATATGCCGTCGTTCTGCTTCCGCTGCTGTTCCTGCTGCGGCCGGCGCCGTCGGTTCAACACTCACCCGGTCAAGCCGACCGCCCGGACGCCAATCTCTGGGGCGTGCCCCATGCCATCACCGTCCCCTGGCTCAGCCTCGCCGGATTTTTCTGCTGCATCTGCATGGCCGTTCCGCTGGTGCATCTGGTGCCGCTCGGCATCGACCTCGGATGCAGCCCGGGGACTGCCGCCGGAATGCTGCTCTCGCTGATGGTGTCGGGGGTGTTCGGCCGGATTTTCTTCGGATGGCTGGCCGATCGCATCGGCGGCCTGCCGGCCTATTTTCTCGCCTCGCTGGCGCAGACGTCGGTGGTGTTCTGGTTCACCCAGACCCGCAATGTTGCGGCGCTCTACCAGCTTTCGGTGTTGTTCGGGTTCGGCTTTGCGGGCGTGATGACCTGCCTGTTGATCTGCGCTCGCGAGGCCGCCCCCGCGCGAATGTCCGGCCTGGCGATGGCGATCGTCTCGCTGGCGGGCTGGGTCGGCATGGGGCTGGGGAGCTATCAGGCCGGCTTCTTCTATGACGTCACGGCGAGTTATCTGGTGTCCTACGGCAACGCCGCGATCGCGGGAATCGTCAATCTTCTGGTCGTCGCCGCATTGATCTGGTACCGGCGCAGCGCCACGGGCATGAGCCGACCAACCGCTGCGGCGCTATTCCCGCGATCTAAAACTCGCCATGCCCCTGCGGATCGACCAGCCGGTTGATGCGCTGGGCCGCCGCGAGTGCGAACCGCACCGTCATCAGCTTGCGGGTCGGCGCCGGCAGCCGATGCTCCGGCGCCTCGCACTGCAGATGGGCGCCATAGGCGTCGGCCACGATCAGGCCGGTTTGCCCGGGAAAGATCTCGCAGGGCAGATCCCGGGTGAAGGCGAAGAACAGCCGGTCGCAATGGGCCCGGTAATCCCCCCATTTCTGGTCGGCGCGCAAATCCTCCACCGAGGATTTGATCTCGACGATCCAGATCTCGCCGCGCTCGTTCAGCGCCACCAGATCGGCGCGCCGTCCCGACGGCAGCGGCAATTCGCTGATGCAGGCAAATCCCAGCGAGCGCAGCAGCCGCGAGGTGCCGCGCGCGATCGCCAGCGCCGTCTCCGACTGGCGGCGGTCCGGCGGCGGTACGAGGCTGAACGGGCGGGCGGGCGATTCCATCGCCGCAGCCTAGCCGATTTTGCCCCGGCCGCCCATTGACCCGAGCCGCGATTGCGAACGGGGTGTGACGACGGCGAGGAACCCGCGTCACTAGCCGGATTCGGCTTGGGAGTTTCGGCTTGTTTCGGCTTGGGAATAGTGCGCTGCCGGGCTAACGTAACTCCGCCTGAGGGGGCGGGTATTGTGACCGAGTTCAGTTTTTTTGCGCGTGACGCGGATTTCAGTGTCGCCGAGATTGCCGCATTGACCGGGGCCGAGCCGTGCGAGGGAGCCGATCTCTCCCGGCGCGTCAGCGGCATTGCACCGGTCGATCAGGCCGGCGCGACCGACCTCTCCTTCGTGTCCGAAAACAAATTCCTCGCTTCGCTGCGATCGACCGGGGCCGGGGTCGTCCTGACCACCGAGCGTTTCGCGCGCCATGCCCCCGAAGGCGTCGCGGTGTTGCGTGTGCGCAAGCCGTATGACGCGTTCGTTGCGGTCGCACGCCGGATCTACAGCGGGGCGCTGCGCCCGGCCTCGATGTTCGGTACCGTGGGCGTCTCGCCGGGGGCGATGGTACATCCCACCGCAGAACTGGCCGAGGGCGTCACGGTCGATCCCTTCGCGGTGATCGGTCCGTCCGCCCGGATTGGAGCCGGCAGCCTGATCGGCGCGCATGCCGTGATCGGCCCCGGCGTCCGGATCGGCAGCGATTGCGCGATCGGGGCCAAGTGCACGGTAACCCATAGCCAGCTCGGCGATCGCGTCATACTCCACCCCGGATGCGATATCGGCCAGGACGGTTTTGGTTATCTGCTGAGCGCCGAGGGCCACACCAAGGTGCCGCAGGTCGGCAGCGTGGTGATTCATGACGACGTCGAGATCGGGTCCGGCACGAGGATCGATCGCGGCGGAATTCGCGACACCGTGATCGGCGCGGGAACCAAGATCGACAATCTCTGCCAGATCGGCCACAACTGCATCGTCGGCCGCCATTGCATCATCGTCGCGCAATCCGGCCTCAGCGGCAGCGTGACGCTGGAGGATTTCGTGGTACTCGGACCGCGCACCGGCATCATTCCGCACATCACCATCGGTAAGGGCGCGATCACGGCGGCGAGGTCCACCATCTACGAGAACGTTCCGGCCGGCCAGTTCTGGGGCGGGTTTCCGGCCAAGCCCAAGAAAAAATGGTTGCGCGAAGTGGTCGCGCTCGAACAACTCGCGGCGCGGGCCCGCAAGCACTCCGACGAGCCGAATTCGACATGAATTGCGCCAATCTGCCTCTTGGCGGGCCGCCAAAAATCGGCATTGTGCGGCCATGACCCAGCAAACAGAAGCCAACAAGCAAAAGGAAGGCGCGGCGAAGGCCGGCGCCCTCATCATCCCGGTCACGCTGTTCGAGCAGAACTGCATGCTGCTCTGGTGCGAAGCCACCAGGAAGGCCGTGGTGATCGACCCCGGCGGCGACGTCGACAAGATTCTGGCCGCGATCAAGCAGAGCAATGTGTCGGTGGAACAGATCTGGCTGACCCATGGCCATATCGACCATGTCGGCGGCGCCGCCGACCTGCGCGACGCGCTCAAGATCGAGATCATCGGGCCGCACGTCGCCGACAAGTTCCTGACCGACAATGTGGTGACGAGCGGTTCGCGCTTCGGCATGACCGGTGTGCGCGATTTCGTGCCGGACCGCTGGCTCGAGGAAGGCGACCGGGTCTCGATCGGTGAATTGACCTTCGAGATCCTGCATTGCCCCGGCCATTCGCCGGGCAGCGTCGTGTTCTACAACAAGGAAATGCGCTTCGCGCATGTCGGCGACGTGCTGTTCAGCGGCTCGGTCGGACGCACCGATCTGCCCGGCGGCGACCACGGCACGCTGATCAGATCGATTACCGAAAAACTGTTGCCGCTCGGCGACGATGTCGGCTTCATCTGCGGCCACGGCCCCGGCTCCAGCATCGGCCAGGAGCGGATGACCAATCCGTTTCTCACCGGCGAGATGTAACGACGGACGTCAGCCGTCGATCCGGACGGCGCTCAGCACGGCTTCCAGCAGCCCATCCGCGCCGCCACCGCCTGGCAGCGACGCGACCGTCGAGCAGCAGCATGGCAAAGCCGTGCACCAGCGCCCATGACGCCGGGCGGGCCCGATTTAGGCAAATTTCCACTGGAAACATTTCCGCCTGGAGGCGACCCTCCGCGCGTCGCCGGCGGGTGTCTTGCATCGGAGGAGCGTGCCGTGGGAATTTGGCTCGCTTTTGCGCCCTTCATCGCGTTCGCCCTGATCGACAGGATGCTCGGTTCGACGGAGGGTCTGCTGGCCGGGTTTGCGGTTTCCGCCGCACTGCTGGCGCGGGACTGGCTCAGCGCGAAGATCCTGTTCGGCGCGCCGGCGGTCTGGGCGCTCGCCTTTGCCGTGATGGTCGTCGCCGACCTGATCCTGCTCCATGCCCCGGAAGTGCCGCCGCGCGTTGGAACCATCCCGACGGTGCTCGCACTGGTGGGCGGTCAAGTTCACGGCCTGGTATCCGAAGCGCCGCAGCGCCGCCGCCGAAGACCCGCCTAACCCGACACCATGCTGCGAATCCGCCGCGACAGGTTGTCGAGATCGAACGGCTTGGTGATCATTTCCATGCCGGGCTGGAGAAAGCCGTCGGCAATCGCGACGCTCTCGGCATACCCGGTGATGAACAGGATCTTCAGATCGGGACGGGTTTCGCGCGCCTGATCGGCGAGCTGGCGGCCGTTCATGCCGGGCAGACCGACATCGGTGACCAGAAGATCGATCCGCGCGCCGCTGCGCAGGATTTTCAGGCCCGAGGGTCCATCGACCGCCTCGAGCATGCGGTAGCCCTGCTCGCCCAGCATCTCCAAAATGACGGCGCGCACCACCGGCTCGTCCTCGACCACCAGCACGGTTTCGCCGGTGGCGGCATGGTCGGCCGCCCTTACCTCCGGCGCATTCCGGGCATCGACCTTGCCCTGGTGCCGCGGCAGATAGAGCCTGACCGAGGTACCCTGCCCGACCCTGCTGTCGATGGTCACATGGCCGTTGGACTGGCGCGCGAACCCATAGATCATCGACAGCCCGAGGCCGGTGCCCTGGCCGATCGGCTTGGTGGTGAAGAACGGATCGAAGGCGCGCGCCGTCACCTCGGCGCTCATGCCGACGCCCGTATCGGTGACGGTGATGCAGATGTATTCGCCCGGCGACAGGGCCGGCGTATTCGCGGCGGCGCCGTCGAGCTTTGCATTGGCGGTGGCGATGACGAGCCTGCCGCCGTCCGGCATGGCGTCGCGCGCGTTGATGGCGAGGTTGAGCAGCGCGCTTTCGAGCTGGTTGGGATCGCACAGCGTGCCCCACAGATCGCCAGCCGCGACGATTTCGAGGTCGATGGTTTCGCCGATGGTCCGGCGCAGCAGATCCTCCAGCGACACCACCAGCGCATTGGCATCGACGCTTTTGGGGATCAGCGGCTGCCGCCGCGCGAACGCCAGCAGGCGGTGGGTGAGCGCCGCGGCGCGGTTCGCCGAGGTCATCGCCGCGTTGATGTAGCGCGCGACATTGTCGGTCCGCCCCTGGTTGAGACGGGTCTGCAACAGGTCCAGCGATCCGACGATGCCGGTCAGGAGATTATTGAAGTCGTGGGCGATGCCTCCGGTCAGTTGGCCCACCGCTTCCATCTTCTGCGACTGCAGCAACGCTTCCTCGGTGGCCTTCAGCCGTTCGGCCGCGGCCTTCTCGGCGGTGACGTCGCGGGCCACGGTATAAGTGTGGTGCTGGTCGGACACTCCGGTCCACGACAGCCAGCGGTATGAGCCGTCTCTGTGGCGGAAGCGGCTCTCGAACCTGACGGTGGCCTCGCTCTCGCCGGATTTGCCGACCTGCGCCCGCGTGGCGCTGCCGTCGTCGGGATGTTCCAGCCATTCGGAGGTGCGGCCGAGCAATTCGGCCTCGCTCCAGCCGAGCGTCCGGGTCCAGGCCGGATTGACCGTTCGCCAGATACCGTCACGGTCGGAGACCAGCAGGAGATCCTGGGACACGTTCCATATCCGGTCGCGCTCCCGGGTCTTTTCCTCGACGCGCTGGGCCAGCGTGGCATTCAGTTCGGCCAGTTGGTCGGCAATCAGTTTCTGGTCATGCACATCGGTATTGGTGCCGATCCAGCGGATGATTTGCCCTTGTTCATCGCGCGCCGGTACCGCCCGCGCGAGAAACCAGCGGAAGTCGCCATCGGCGCGGCGCAAGCGGAATTCAATTTCGTAGGGTTTGCCGTCGGCAATCGCCCGGGTCCATGCGGCGAACGCGCCGGGGATATCGTCGGGGTGGACTATCCTGCCCCACTGCTGGCCATCGAGTTCGCCGGTGCCGACGCCCGCATACTCATAGACACGCGGATTGAACCAGTTCAGCGAGCCGTCGGGCGTTGCGGTCCAGACATGGTGCGGCAGCGCTTCGGCGAGCGTGCGAAACTCCGCCTCGCTTTGCCGAAGTGCCTGGTCCGCCACCACCTGCTCGGTGACATCGCTGTGCGCCCCGACCAGGCGAATCGCCTTTCCGTTCTCGTCGCGCTCGATGGTGGATTTGACCGAGATCCACCTGACCTCGCCGTCGCTGGGCCGGATGATCCGGTATTGCACGCTGTACTCGCGCACGTCGCCCGCGACGGCATCGCGGAATTTCCTTTCGGCGGCTTCGCGGTCCTCGGGATGGACACGCTGCACCCACTCCTCATGGGTCTCCTGGGCAGCATCGGGCGGCAGCCCGTGAATCAGCAGGTATTCCGGCGACCGCCGGTTGCGAAAGCCGGTCCGGAGGTCGACTTCGAGCCCGCCGATCCGGCCCAATTGCTGCACCCGCGCCAGTTCGGCTTCGCGCTCCCGCAGCGCCGCGGCGGCGACGACATCCCTGGTAACGTCCTGGCAGACCACCAGCACGCCACCAATGCCGCCATCTTCGTCGATCGGGCTGTAACTGTAGGTCCAGTAGACCTGCTCGAGTTTGCCGTAACGGGTGACGGGCACCAGCTGTTTTTCTTGCCAAATGGCGCCGCCGCCGCTCATCACCTGTTCGATCTGCGGGCCGATAAGGGGCCAGATTTCGGCCCAGCACTCCCGTCCGCGCTGGCCAAGCGCGCTCGGGTGACGCTCCGGCCCCATGGTCCGGCGGTAGGCGTCGTTGTAAAACTGGACGAGTTCGGGACCCCACCACACGAACATCGGGTGGTTGGAATTGAGCACGAGCCGCACCGCGGTGCGCAGGCTTTGCGGCCAGGTGCCGGGCTCGCCGAGCGGGCTCGCCGACCAGTCAAAGGCGCGAGTCAACGCGCCCATTTCCCCGCCGCCGGCGAGAAAATCCGCAGAACCCGGTTTAGTGACCTTCAACATTCAACACGATCGGTGGCCCAAAATGGCAGCCGGAACTAACCGCCGGTCGCTTCCCGCAAACGCGGGCGCAGTGATTTGGTTCCATCGTTCCTGCGATGAATGGCAAAATTTTCGCCCTGCGCGGCCATGCGTATCGCCGCCGCTATTTCATCAACCCGGCCGCTGTGAGCGCGCGGGTGATGACGGCAGTGACATCGATGCCGGCGCGCTTCGGCGGCGCGGGCGGATCCGGCTCGGGACGGCGGCCGGGTGTCGCCAAGGGCCACAGCGCCCGGGTCAGGCCCGGCGCGCCCTCGGGTGGAAGGGTCTTCACCGTTGTCCTGGTGGTTTCCCTGGTGGTTTCCCTGGTGGTCTGCTTGGCCGTTTCCTTGGATATTCCCCTGGATTTTTCCTTCGATTTTTCCCTGGATGCATCCTTTGCAGCCAGATGGACCCATTCGGTGAGACCGAAGAAGTTCGCGATGTGATAGGACGATGAAATTCCCGCTTCGATCAGGAAGGCGCCCTGGGCGCCATAGCGCTCGTCATTGTCACCGATCCCGAGCGGCGTGCCGTGGGCCATGTTGGTGATGGTGTAGGATTCGACGACGGTTTCACCATCCGCATTCCACCACAGCTGGCGGGGATAGCCGTCGACTTCAGCCTCGGACATCGGCGCGGACGGCAACTGATGCACGTCGAGCCACTGCTTGACGATCTCGTCGGCATTGGCGGGGTTGACGGTGCGATCGGCGCTGCCGTGCCAGACCGACAGCTTCGGCCATGGGCCCTTGTGGCCCGATGCGTTGCGCACCAGATCGCCCAATTCGGCGGCCGGGCGGGATGGCGACTGGTACATGCCGCTCAGCGCTTCCCGCA
>NZ_JAUYQU010000007.1 GCF_030697065.1 Bradyrhizobium sp. | reverse complement strand
TCTCCTGCAGCCCCGAAGACACCAGGCGAACCGCCGCCGCGATCGACGGCGCCAGCGTGACCATCATGGAACAACTCGGTCATTTTCCGATGAGCGAGAACCCCGCGCAGTTTCGCCGCTATATTGCGCCGGTCCTGAGCGAAATCCTCAAGCACTCGACGATACCAACCAAGCAAGGAGCACACGTATGAAACGCAATGCTATGATAGGCTACACGCTTGCCGCCGCGCTATGCGCGGGACCGGCAATGGCGCAGGAACTCACCGGGACGCTGAAGAAAATCAAGGAAACCGGCGCCATCACCCTCGGCTTCCGCGACTCGTCGGTTCCGTTCTCCTACCTCGACGACAGCCAGAAGCCGGTCGGCTACGCCATGGACATCTGCTACAAGATCGTCGATGCCGTGAAGAAGGAGCTCAAGCTCGACAAGCTCGAGGTCAAGCTCAATCCGGTGACGTCATCGACGCGCATTCCGCTTATGGCCAACGGCACCGTTGACCTTGAATGTGGTTCGACCACCAACAATGCCGAACGTCAGAAGCAGGTCTGGTTCACCAACACCCACTTCCTGACCGCGAGCCGTTTCGTCTCCAAGAAATCCAGCAAGATCAACTCGATCGAAGATCTCAAGGGCAAGCCCGTGGTTTCCACGTCGGGCACCACCAACATCAAGCAACTGACCGAGGCCAGCGCCGCCCGCAATCTCGGCATCAACATCATCCCGGCCAAGGATCACGCTGAAGCCTTCCTGATGGTGGAGACCGACCGCGCCGTTGCCTTCGTAATGGACGACATTCTGCTGGCAAGTCTGGTTGCCGGATCGAAAGCGCCGGGCGATTACGTCATATCGAAGGACGCATTCTCCAAGCCGGAGCCTTACGGCATCATGCTGCGCAAGGACGACCAGGCCTTCAAGAAAGTGGCCGATGCGGCCACGGCCGCGGTCTATACCGGCGGCGAGGGCCAGAAGATCTACGACAAATGGTTTACCCAGAAGATTCCGCCCAAGGGTCTGAACCTGAACGTGCCGATCGACGCAAAGCTGAAGAACCAGTTCGCCAAGCCCTCCGATTCCCCGGATCCCGATTCCTACAAGTAACCGGGGTACCAAGGCTCTGCCCATGCATTGGCCCGGCCATTGCATGGGCATGTTTCAATGGCATAACGGACGGTAGGCCCTCGTGAGCTATAACTGGAACTGGAGCATCTTCTTTGAACCGGCCCCGGGCGGGACCGGTACCTATTTCGATATGCTGCTCAGGGGGCTGTGGCTGACCATCCAGACCGGGGTGTTCGCCTGGATTATTGCGCTTGTTCTGGGCTCTATTATCGGCGTGCTGCGGACGCTGCCGTCGAAGACCGCGTACTGGGTCGGCTTCGCCTATGTCGAATTTTTCCGCAACATGCCGCTGCTGGTACAGCTTTTCCTCTGGTTCTTCGTGCTGCCGGAATTGCTGCCGCGGAGCTGGGGACTCTGGCTGAAGCAGATGCCCCATGCGCCGTTCTATACAGCTGCGGTCGGGATCGGCCTGTTCATGTCGGCACGCGTCGCGGTGCAACTGGCGGCCGGCATCGCCTCGCTGCCGCGCGGGCAAAAACAGGCCGCGACCGCGCTCGGGCTGACCACGTTTCAGGCCTATCGCTATGTGCTGCTGCCGATTGCCTTTCGCATCATCATGCCGCCGCTGACCTCGGAATTCCTCAACACCATCAAGAATACCGCGGTTGCGATCACCATCGGCCTGATCGAGCTGACCGGCCAGGCGCGCTCGATGCAGGAATTCTCGTTCCAGGTGTTCGAGGCTTTCACCGCCGCGACCGTGATGTATCTGCTGATCAACATCATCGTCGTTACCGGAATGCGCTACCTCGAACGCAGCCTGGCGATCCCCGGCTACATCACGGGGAAATAGCTGATCATGTTCGCCAATTTCGATTTCGACGTGATCCGCCGCTCGCTCGGCTACCTGTTCCTCGACGGCATGACGTTCACGCTGACCCTGACCGCGCTCTCCGCGGTCGGCGGGATCATCTTCGGCACCCTGATCGCGCTGATGCGGCTGTCCGGGTTCAGGCTGCTCGGCCGCATCGCCGGGCTCTATGTCGACTTCATGCGGTCGTTGCCGCTGGTGCTGGTGATCTTCTGGTTCTATTTCCTGGTGCCCTATGTCGGGCAGTGGGTGACCGGCGCCTCGCGCCCGATCGCTGTCGGCGCCTTCACCTCCGCGCTCGTCACCTTCATCATGTTCGAGGCGGCGTATTTTTCCGAGATCATGCGCGCCGGCATCCAGTCGATCTCCAAGGGCCAGCCCGCCGCCGCCAATGCGCTCGGCCTGACCTACGCCCAGACCATGCGCTACGTCGTGCTGCCGCAGGCGTTCCGCAATATGCTGCCGGTGCTGCTGACCCAGACCATCGTGCTGTTTCAGGACACTTCCCTGGTCTATGTGCTGTCGATGCCGGATTTCCTCGGCGCCGCGAGCAAGGTGGCGCAGCGCGACGGCCGGCTGGTCGAGATGTACCTGTTCGCGGCGGTGGTCTATTTCACGATTTCCTGCGCCGCCTCGTTCGCTGTCCGGCGTCTGCAGGCGCGTATCAGTATTGTCCGTTAGGGAAGCGCGCATGATCGAGATCAGACACGTCGACAAGTGGTACGGGCCGACCTTTCAGGCGCTGAAGGCCTGTACCACCAGCGTTGCCAAGGGCGAGGTGGTGGTGGTATGCGGACCCTCCGGGTCGGGAAAATCGACACTGATCAAATGCGTCAACGCGCTGGAGCCGTTCCAGGGCGGGGAAATCATCCTCGACGGCATCAAGGTCAACGATCCCAAGACCGACTTGCCGAAACTGCGCGCCCGCGTCGGCATGGTGTTCCAGCATTTCGAACTGTTTCCGCATCTGAAGATCATCGAGAATCTGTGCCTGGCGCAGGAGAAGGTGCTGGGGCGGTCGCATGACGCGGCCGTCGCAAAGGCCGAGATGCTGCTCGAGCGGGTCGGCTTGAAGGAGCATGCGCGGAAATATCCCGCCGAATTGTCCGGCGGCCAGCAGCAGCGCGTCGCCATCGCCCGCGCGCTGGCGATGGATCCGATCGCCATGCTGTTCGACGAGCCGACCTCGGCGCTCGATCCCGAAATGATCTCGGAAGTGCTGGACGTCATGGTCGATCTCGCGCGCGAGGGCATGACCATGATGGTGGTCACCCATGAAATGGGATTTGCCCGCAAGGTCGCACACCGCGTCATCTTCATGGACCGGGGCGAAATCGTCGAGGACGCCAAAAAGGAAGAGTTCTTCGGCAGCCCGCGCAGCGACCGCGCGCAGAAATTCCTGTCCAAGATTCTGTCGCATTAGGGAGCGTCATTCCGGGGCGCGTCGAAGACGCGAACCCGGAATCTCGAGATTCCGGGTTCGATGCTTCGCATCGCCCCGGAATGACGTTTCGAGGGTTTATCCGCATTAACAATCTGCGTATATGTTTCCGCGCATCCGCCTTACCCCCTCAGGAGAACCCGCTTGGAACAGATCGCTTACGTCAACGGTTCGTTTGTGCCGATGTCAGAGGCCAAGGTCTCGATACTGGACCGCGGCTTTCTGTTCGCCGACGGCATCTACGAAGTCGCCGCCGTGCTCGACGGCAAGCTGATCGACAACGCATCGCATCTGACGCGGCTGGAGCGTTCGGTCGGCGAGATTGCGCTGGCATTGCCCGAAACGATCGAGCGCATCCAGGAAATCCAGCAGGAGCTGGTTATGCGCAATCGTCTCGTCAACGGCATGGTTTATCTGGAGGTGACGCGCGGCGCGGATGCCGGGCGCGATTTCGCGTTTCCCAAGGGCGACGTCAAGCCGACGCTGGTGATGTTCACCTCGGTCAAGGACATCGTGAACGCGGAATCGGCCAGGACCGGCATCGCCGTGATCACCGTGCCCGACCTGCGCTGGGTCCGGCGCGACATCAAGAGCGTGGCCCTGCTGGCGCAGGTGCTGGCCAAGCAGGCCGCGGCGGAAGCCGGCGCCGGCGAGGCCTGGATGATCGAGGACGGCAAGGTCACCGAGGGTGGTTCGTCGTCCTGCTTCATCCTGACTCAGGATGACGTCATCGTGACGCGGCAGAACGGCAGCGCGATCCTGCCCGGCTGCACCCGCAAGGCAGTGGTCGCGCTGGCCGAGGAGCGCCAGTTGCGGGTCGAGGAGCGGCCGTTCACGATCGAGGAAGCCCTTGCCGCCAAGGAAGCCTTCATCACCAGCGCCACCGTCTTCGTGCAGGCGGTGGTGACTATCGATGGCAAGACCGTCGCCAACGGCAAACCGGGGCCGATGACCAGCCGTTTGCGCGAGATCTATGTCGATTTCGCCAAGGCCACCGCGGTTTGACGTCTTGTGCACGGTTGCCGCGACAACGCGGTAGCTGGCTCGCGGCGTTCGGTCCGCCACCGGGAAGCGGAGCTGTCGGTCGAGAAGCTCCAGCGCATCGATGACTTCCTCGATGGCGAAGTCGCCGCCAACAAGATTCCCGGCGCCGTCGTTCTGATCCAGCGCCGCGACCAGCCGCTGTATTTCAGGAGTTTCGGCAAGCGCGATGTCGACACCGGCGTGCCGATGACGATGGACAGCATTTTTCCGTGCCGGCGATACTCCTGCGCTTCGCCAAATCCGGCTGGACCTGCAATACGTCGTCTACGACTATTCGTTCCCCGCAGTCGTCAAATTCGCGATCGTGTTCATCGGCACGCTGTCGCTGAGCTGGGCGGTGACTGTGGCGTTGCGTAAGATTCCCGTCGTGGCGAGGATGATCTGTTGTCTCGTGCGATCGAATCGGCTCACGCGTCGGCTTGACCAGGCGGTGTCTCCTTCACAAATTTGTTGCGCAGCGTGCCAATTCCCGTGAGCTCGATCTCGACGACGTCGCCGGCCTTCAGGTCCGGTGACGCGCCGTCGGTGCCCATCCAGATCACGTCGCCCGGCCACAGCGTAAAATACTTCGTCAGTTCGACGATGAACGGCACGATGCCGAAAATCATGTCGTTGGTGCGGAAGCGGCCGGTTTCCCTGCCGTTGACCTTGATGATGGTTTCCATGGCGTCGAGGTCGACATCGGTCTCGATCCACGGCCCCATCGGCTTGAAGGTGTCGGCGTTCTTGGCGCGCCACAGGCCGCGATCGGCCTTCTGCCAGCTGCGCTCGCTGACATCGTTGCCGATGGTGTAGCCGAACACGCAGGACATCGCATCGGCTTCGGAGAGGTGCTTTGCCTTCTTGCCGATCACCACGACCAGCTCGCCCTCGTAATGGATCTTCTCGGTGGCGGTCGCCGGGATTACCACCTCCTCGTCATGCGCGATCAGCGCATTCTGCGCGCGATAGCCGATCTCGGGCCGGTCAGGCACGTTGGGAACCGTGCCGGCCTTGTCGGCGGCTTCCTTGAGATGCTTGAGGTAATTGAGCCCGACGCAATAGAAGGTGCGGGGCATCAGCGGCAGTTCGATCCGGACCTCCTTCAGCGCGTGCCACTGCGCGGTCTTCTGCCACTCGCCGAAGGGATCGCCGGCAACGGTCAAAACCTTGTCACCCTCGACCAGGCCCCAGGAAGTCTCTCCTGCGGCAGTGAATTTCAGCCAGCGCATCGCCTGATTCCCTTTTCGCTCTACTCTGCCGCGGCGCGCGGCTGGGTCTTCCATGCGCCGGCGGCCGGGCGCTTCAGGCCCAGATTCTCGCGCAGCGTCTTGCCGGCATAATCCTTATGAAACAACCCGCGTCGCTGCAATTCCGGAACGATGTGATCGACAAAATCGGCGTAGGAGCCCGGCACGATGGTCGCCGCAATGACAAACCCGTCGCAGCCCCGTTCGACGAACATTTCTTCCAGTCTGTCGGCGACCTCCTTCGGCCCGCCGACGATGGCATCGTGTACCTGGCCACGTCCGGAGAAGGTGACGAAGTCGCGCGCGCTCGGATTGCTCTTGCCCGACGCCTTCAGCACGCCGTCGCGGATACCCAGAATGCCCTGCATGCTCTTCAGCTCGTCGGTCGTCAGCGGCTCATCCAGACCCTTGGAGGCGAAGTCGTAGTTCAACGCCTCCGCCAGCAGCGACAGCGCATCGATCTGCAACGGCAGCTTGTTGATCAAGGCCATCTTGTCTTCGGCCTCGGCCCTGGTGGCGCCGCAGACCGGCGTGGTGAGGTTGCAGAGAAACATCTGGTCGGGATCGCGCCCGGCCCTGGCGGCCTCGTTCCTGACGGCGGCGTAGCCTTCCCTGGCGGCTGCGAGATTGCGCGCGGCGGTAAAGATCACCTCGCCCCATCGTCCGGCAAAGCGCTGGCCGCGTCCGGAGGCGCCGGCCTGAATGACCACCGGATGGCCCTGGCTCGAGCGCGGCACGGTGAACGGCCCGCGCGACTTGAAGAATTCTCCCTTGTGGTCGAGCCGCTTGACCTTGGCCGGGTCGGCGAAGCGGCCGTTCTTCTTGTCGAGGATGACCGAGCCGTCTTCCCAGGCGTCCCAGTGTCCGAGCACCACTTCCATGAATTCGTCCGCACGGTCGTAGCGGAAATCGTGTTCGAGATGGGCATCCTTGCCCATGTTGTGCGCCTCGCCGTCGTTCAGCGAGGTGACGACGTTCCAGGCCGCCCGGCCGCCCGACATGAGGTCGAGGGTCGCAAAACGCCGCGCCACATCGAACGGCTCGAAATAGGTGGTCGATGCGGTCGCGCCGAGACCGAGCTTTTCGGTGGCCATGCCCATGCAGGTCAGCACGACCAGCGGATCCATCTTGACGCAGCGGATGCCGTATTCGACGGTATGGGCGTGATCGCTGCCGTAGCGGTCCGGCATCGCCAGCCGGTCGTCGAAGAACGCCATGTGGAATTTGCCGGATTCCAGAATCCGGCCGATTTCCTGGTAGTAGTCCGCCGACATCGAATCGTCGCGCGATTCCGGGTGGCGCCACGAACTCGGCAGATTGGTGCAGTTCTGCGCCTGCAGGAATCCGACCATCACCATTTGCCGTGTCATGCTGCTCTCCAAGGGCTTGATCTACCAGTGCCGGCCGAATTGAACATCATGCCAGATCAAGCTCGGCGGCCAGCTTGTAGTCGTCCGCCAGCGCGCGCAATTTGTCCCAGGTGGCGTCCTCGATCTCGATGCCGGCGACCTTGCGCTGCTGCTCCCGGATATACTCGACCTCGCCCGGGTAGAATACGCCGGTGGAGCCCTCGGAGGGCGGCGTCGCCTTGAGATATCGCGCGAACTCGGCGACCTCCTTCCTGAAATCCTCCAACGGACGGAACGCCGCGACGTTGAAAACCGCCATGAAGCATCCGTCATTATGCCGCCCGGTCGGTTCGACGCCAAAACCGAGGCCGGTGAGCAGGCCGCACAAGACCTCGATCATCGCGGCGAGGCCCGAGCCCTTGTAGCCCTCCGTGCCGCCGAGCGGCAGCAGCGCGCCGCCCTTGCGGAACTGGCTGGGGTCGGTGGTCTGCCGTCCCTCGCTGTCGACGATCCAGCCGGTCGGGATTTCCTCGCCGCGCGCGGCGGCCAGCTGGATCTTTCCGGCCGCGACCGCCGAGGTCGCCATGTCAAGATAGAACGGCGCCTCGAGATCCGAGGGCACCGCGATCGAGATCGGATTGGTGCCGAGCCGGGCCTCGCGGCCGCCGAACGGGGCCACGATTTTCGGAGATCGGCCGGAATCGGCGGTGGCGAGGCCGATCATTCCTTCGCGCATCGCCATCATGGGATAGGCAGCGAGCCGGCCGACATGGCTCTGGCGAAACACGGTGCAGGCGGCGACGTTGGCGGTCTTCGCCTTTTCGATGGTCATGGCCATCGCCCTGGCGTTAACGTGAAATCCAAAGCCCCAATTTCCGTCGATCACGGTGGTGGTCGGCGATTCCTGAACGATGGTCCATTTCGCGCCGGGCACGATATGGCCGGCCTTGATGCGGTCGATATAGGTCGGGATCGCGATGATGCCATGCGAGTCGTGGCCGGCGAGGTTGGCGTTGACGCAGCCGGCCGCCACAGCGCCCGCCTCCTCGTCCGACGCGCCGGCGGCCTTTAGCAACGCGGCGCCGATGCGGGTGAGATGGTCGGCCTGGACGATCGGCATGGGGGCCTCTCTTGAGCCCGCGCGGAAGGCGGGTCTTGCTTGTTGTCGCAAGCCGCATGGTCTCAAAGCGATCACGCGATGGCAATGACCTGGGCCGAATTCCCTGCTCAGCCAATTCCGGCCCGCGAAATTCCTGGATGCGGGGATTTTTGGGTGCAGTGCAATGTAGGCGGACGGCGCAGCCCAATACCGGCTCGGGTTGACGGGTCCCCGCTCGGCGCGTAACCGCAATTCTGCGGAGTTTTCCCGTTATTATTGGTCCGGCGTTTACTTTGAACCGGAACTTATCGCGTTTCATAACCGTCACTTAGCGGTCATGCCGCTAACTTCCAGGGACAATCGAATCCCGGGGAGTGGATCTTGGAGACGAGTATCGCGCGGACATTTGCGGCGTTGAGCGCAACCAATGAAGCAATTCTGTACGCCAAATCGCCCGAGGAACTCTACCAGAAGGTCTGTGAAGCCGCATTCTCCTGCGGAGACTTTCTCGCGACGGCGGTTTTCCTGCTGGAGCCGCAGACCAGCCGGCTGCAGTTCGTCGCCGGCTTCGGCGGCGACATCGAGCGGCTCTGCGCAATCGATATTTCGATCGAGGCCGATATTGCCGAAGGCCGCGGAGTCTGCGGTCAGGCCTTCCGTGAAGGCAGGATCAGCATCAGCAATGATTATCTGAACGATCCGCGTTCGCTGGCGTGGCGTGAAGGGGCGACCGAGGCGCATATCGGAGCCGCGGCCGCGCTGCCCCTGAACTGCAATGGCCGCACTGCTGGCGTGCTGCTCGTCACCCTGCGGGAAGCCGGATCGCTCAACGCTCCGATCGTTTCGCTGCTCGATCGAATGTCGGCAAACATCTCGTATGCGCTGGACAATTTCGACCACGAGGTTGCGCGCAAGGCTGGCGAGCGCGCGATGCGGCGGCTCAACCGGATGTTTGGCGCCCTCAGCGCGACCAACGAAGCCATTCTTCGCGCCGGGACCGAGCAGGAGCTCTATCAACTGGTTTGCGATGCTGCGGTGCATGGCGGAAAATCCACCGCCGCCGCGGTGTTGTTGGCTGAGCCGGATTCGATCTGGCTCAAACCGGTGGCGGGAACGGGCGAAGTCATCGATCGGATCGCGCGGACTCGCTTTTCGATCGCTCCGGACAATGTATATGGCCAAGGAATCTGCGGAAATGCTTTTCGAACGCAAAAGGCCTGCATCAACCGTGACGTTCTCAACTCGGCGCAGGCTCAGCCATGGCACGAACTGGGACGCGAAGTCGGCGTCATGGCGGGGGTCGCGCTTCCGCTCGTCAAGGCCGGAAGGAGCGTCGGAGTATTGCTGTTTTTCATCAGCAAATCCTGGGCGGCGGACGAGGAGATCATCGCGCTGATGGCGCGTATTGCGGAGAATGTTTCGGTTGCGCTCGACAATCTCGATCGCGCATCCGAGAAGGTCAAGACCGAGGTGCAAAAGGAGCGGCTGGCGCGGATGCTCGCGGCGCTGAGCGCGACCAATGAAGCGATCATGCGGGCTAAATCGCGTGCGGACCTGTTCGATCTGGTCTGCGAGGCGGCGGTGCGCGGCGCAAAATTCAGTTCCACGGCCATCGCGCTGGCCGAACCCGACTCCGAATTCCTTCGCATCGTCGCCGTCAAGGGACCGAACGCACACGAGGTGAGGGACCTGCAAATCGCGGTGACGGACAAGCTGCCCGAGGGACGCGGTCTGGCCGGAACCGCCATCCGTACCCGGCAACCCTGCATCAGCAACGATTTCCGGACCGACGAACGAACCGCATTGTGGCACGACAATGCGCGTCGCAGCGGCATGCGGTCAGCGGCGGCGCTGCCGCTGCTCGAGGGCGACCGCGTCGCGGGCGTGCTGATGTTCAACTCGCTGGAGGTCGAGACGTTCACGCCCGAATTCATCGACCTGCTGCAGAGGTTGGCAGAGAACGTCGCCTTTGCGCTGGTCAACTTCGACCATGCGGATGAAAAGGCGAAGGCGGCGAAGCAAAAGGACCGACTGACTGGAATGTTCGAGGCGCTCAGCGCGACCAATGAAGCCATCATGAGGGTCAAGACGCGGGCCGAGCTGTTCGAACTGGTGTGCAACGCGGCGGTTCTCGGGGGGAGGTTTACCTCCGCAACCATTGCGCTCGCGGTTCCCGGCAGCGAATTCCTGAGAATTGCCGCGACCAAAGGCGTTGACTACGAGCGTATGCGAACCAAACGTTTCGCCGTATCGGCTGATTTTCCCGAAGGTCGAGGCTTGACCGGAACGTCATTCCGTACCCGGCAACCATGCATCATCAACGATTTTCTCGCCGATGAGCGGACGGCGTACTTTCACCAACAGGCCAGGGAAGACGGGACCCGGTCGGGGGCGAGCTTTCCTCTGCTGCAGGAGGGTGAACGGGCGATTGGCGTATTGCTGTTCATTTCCCGGGACCGGGGCGCGTTTACGGGCGATCTGGTGGAACTGCTGGCGAGGCTGGCCGAGAACGTTTCCTTTGCACTCGATAACTTCGATCGCGCGGAGGAGAAGGCGAGGGCCGAGGAACAAAAGGAGCGGCTGACGCGGATGTTCGCCGCGCTCAGCGAGACCAACGAGGCGATCATGCGGGCCAAGACCCGCGAAGAAATGTTCGAGCTGGTCTGCGCGGCCGCCGTGCTGGGGGGCAAATTCACCTCGACGACGATCGCGCTGGCGGAACCGGGGGAAGAGTTTCTGCGGATCGCCGCTTCAAAGGGACAAAACCAGGCGCGTGTCAGGAGTACCCGTTTCGCCATCTCGGCCGGACACCCGGAAGGCCGCGGATTGACCGGAACGGCGTTCCGGACCAAGGCGCCCTGCATCATGAATGATTTTCTGACCGATGAGCGAACCGCCCATTGGCACAAGCTTGCGAAGGGCGGCGGAACGCGGTCCGGCGCCGGATTTCCCCTGCTGAAGAAAGGCGGCGTCCCCGCCGGCGTGCTGCTGTTTCTGGCCGCCGAGGAAGACGTGTTCACCGACGATCTGGTGGAACTGCTGGCGAGACTGGCCGAGAATATTTCATTCGCCATCGATAATTTCGAGCGCGCCGACGAGAAAACCAGGGCGGATGAGCGGATCGAGTATCTCGCATCGCATGACAGCCTGACCCATCTCCCCAATCGGGAAATGTTCAACGGAATGCTCAACCACGCGATCGAGGCCGCGCGCCGCTGCCAATGGCGCTTTGCGGTACTGTTCATCGATCTCGACCGATTCAAGCTGATCAACGATTCGCTGGGGCACGACGCCGGCGATATGCTGCTGGTGGAAATCGCCAACCGGTTGCAAGGCGCCCTGCGCGCCAGCGACGTCGTGGCGCGGCTTGGCGGCGATGAATTCGTCGTCATCCTGGAACAGGCTTCCGAACGCGACGACATCGAACGTATCGCCCGAAAGCTGTTGGCCGTGCTCAGCGAACCTCTGCAACTGAGCGGTCACGAGTGCCACACCACCGCCAGTATCGGCATCGCCATGTACCCTTCGGACGGCGGCGACGTGCTGACGCTGACCAAGAATGCCGACCTGGCCATGTACCTCGCCAAGGAAGACGGCAAGAATGGCTTCCGCTTTTTCACCCAGGAAATCAGGACCCAGTCGCTCGAACGCCTGACGCTGGAAAACGCGTTGCGCCGCGCCCTCGAACGCGATCAGTTCGCGCTGCATTATCAGCCGAAGGTGGATATGGCGACCGGGCAGATCACCGGCGTTGAGGCATTGCTGCGCTGGACCCACCCCGAGCTCGGTGTGCTGTCGCCCATGCAGTTCATTCCGCTTGCCGAAGAAACAGGGCTGATCGTTCCGATCGGCCGCTGGGTACTGAGGGAAGCCTGCGCGCAGAACATGGCCTGGCAGCGCCGCGGATTGCGGCCGGTGTCGATGGCGGTCAATCTGTCGCCCCGGCAATTCGTCGATGAGCATCTGCTGGAGGACATTGACGAGGCGCTGGCGGCGAGCGGCATGTCTGCGGTGCTGCTGCAGCTCGAGGTCACCGAAAGCATGGTAATGCGGAATGTGTCGCGGGCGATCAAGGTTCTGGATGCGATCCAGAGCCGCGGCATTCGGCTTGCGATCGACGATTTCGGCACCGGCTATTCGTCGATGTCGCTGATGAAGCAGTTTCCGATCGACACCATCAAGATCGACCGCTCTTTCGTTCGCGATCTGCCGAACGATTCCGAGGATCGAGCCATTGCCCAGGCGATCATCAGCATGGGCAAGGCACTGGGAATGACGATCGTCGCCGAAGGCGTGGAGACCGTCGAGCAGCAGGCCTTCCTGCGCAGCCACGCCTGCGATGAAATGCAGGGTTATCTGTTCAGCAAGCCGCTGCCGCCTGAGCGGTTGGGCAGCCTGCTGCGGTCCGCGCCGGTGCTGGTCTCACCGCCGCTGCAGCCCACTGCCGCCGACTCTATGAAGAGACCGCGGCGGCGTTCAAAGCCGAGCAAGGCCTCGACGCGGGTGTCGCGCTGAGGAAACGTCAGCCAGTCGAATCCTTCGGCCGGCGCGGAAAATCGCCGGGCCACGGCAACGAAGTCTGATCGCTGAGGGATTCGAGGAAAACCCGAGCGCCGTCGGCACAGGTGCTGCCTTCAGCCACGCCCAGCTTGATGCACCATTGGTCCGGCATCGGGGTCTGCATGTTCTGCATCTCGAAGGCCGGCCCCCACCACCAGGCCGGTGCCGGCGACCGATCATCCGCGGGGACCTCGCGCCACCGCACGAATTCATCGACGATGCGTCCGAATTGCAGACGAGCGGCCGGATCCACGGCTTTCCCTGAGGTTCGCATGTTCAATGCCTGAACCGATCGGTCATGGTGTTGCAGGTTGCCAGCGAGACGTCGGCCATGTTTGGTTCCTGAACATGGATCAGGCGTTGAAACGCGCGACCGGGCGAAAAGTTGCTTCGGCGGTTCAAAGCGCAGATGGATCGCTTCCGGCCGGTCGGCCGCCCGCACTTCGCCTGGTCTACTCGGTCTTGACTGCGAAGCCGGTGCATTCCGGAACCGGCGGGCCGTTGATGCCGACGCTGATACAGCCGTCCTTCATTTCCGCCATGCTGGTGGCGAGGGGGACAAACTTCGGGCTACCGTCGTCCTGAAGCTTCTTGATGCTCTGTTTCAGCCCTTCGTCCAGCGCGCCTGATGCGCGGTCGCCGGCATGCATGCGTATGGAAACCGGGTTCTTCGCGCCCAGGGCTTGCAAATATGTCGAAAGCGCGAAGACCGGCTCATAGGCCCATGACCATGGTTCGTAGGTTTCGAGTATCACCGGTCGGCCTGGCGAACTCGCGGCCGCCGTAACGATCGACTGCAACTCACGAAAGAACGTGTCGGTTCTCTCGATATTGCGAAACGTCGCTTTCGGCAGGCTCAGGGGCCGAAACTGGCCGGCCGCCTTCGGTATCATCAGATAGCCCGAAAGGATGACGGCGCCGATGACGACCCAGTTGGACCAGGGCGCGAAATACGGCCGCGTCATGTAGGCGACGTAGCACGACAGCAGGCAGTAGTTGATCGGCACAAACAATCCGCCCGGGAAATCATATCGCATGTTCAGGGGAAGTTCGCCCCGATAGGCGACGCATTGGGAGACGTACATGGCGACAAGGAAGACAAACACGGCCGCTGTCATCAGAGAAGCCAACGCCCAGCGGCGAAGGGTTTGTCCCCTGGATCGTTCCAGCATGGCGAGCGCCGATCCCGCCGCCAGATAAACCGGTCCCCAATACGATATCGCGTGCAACAGGCTCGATCTGGCGATCGTGGTCAGTGACGAAAGCTCGATCGGCCTGGCATAATAATCGACACCGCCGGACACCGTTTTCTGCACGACCAGCATGATCGCCCCGGTAACGCCGCAGATAACCACGACCAGCGAGCCGGCGAGCGGCAGAGACAGGAGCCGTCGCGCGCTGGCGATCGCCAGCAGCGCCACGCTCAACCCCGCGAACGGCACAAGGGTTTCCTTGACGCCCACCAGAATGACCGTCGCGAAGGTGATGGCGATGGCGCCGATGCAGCGAACGCGCGTGCTTTGGCCTGCGAAGACGCCATAGGTCCCAAGGAGCAGAATTCCGAGCGCGCCGCTGCCATAAGCCTCCGACGGGCCAAGCCTGGCCCATACGTCGGCCCAGAACGGCATCGCCAGAATTGGAATCAGCAGGATTGCGGCAGGCCAGATGCCGACGAACCGGCTGGTGATCCACCAGATCGACGCAATGAAAACCGTGAATTCGAGCGTGCGAAAAAAATACCAGAGATGGACGTTGGTGCCCCAGATCGCCATCTCCAGCGCCTTCAGGAAATAATAGCCGGGACGAAACCGTCCCGCGGGCTGGCCAACTTCGGTCTTGGTGAGAAGGGTGCTCCAGATCTCGCTGAACGGGAGCTTCGCCCCCGGTCCGAGCCAGGCGAAGGGCTCCCAATCGTCCACTAGTCCCCAGTTCGCATAAAAAATCTGGTTTCCCGCCAGCGCCAGTGCGATCAGGAAGGATAAGCCAAAGATGAGGCCAAACAGTGCAAGCCTGTTCGTCGGGAGACGAAAGCGGTCGAATCCTGGAGGTGCATCCGCTAGCTGAACCACCAGCCGCGACTTCTCCCGACTCGGGCTAGGCAGCATCGACCGACTTCTTTGCGCCCCTGTAGGCCCTGTTCAAGCGCCGGTAGTTCCACTTCGAAAGCATGGTGACGGTGGTGCTGGGCAGAAACCGGAGCAGCGAGCGCCGAACGCGCCATCTCAGGTCCCCGATCTCCTTCACCCGGCCGTCGACGCGTGCAGACAGAACCGAATGCGGCAAAGCGGGGATACGCATCGGGCTTGCGTACAGGATCGAATTATACCTGTACCAGGGCTCGACCAAAGCGTCGTGTTGAAAGTGCGGACGTATCGCGTCGAAGGCGACGTAGCCGTGTTCGGCGAAGACACCCTGCCAGTACCACAGCGGCCGTTCGTTGATGTGATTTTCGCCGCCCTGTCCACGCGTCGCGGCGGAGAACAATATCAGATCGGAGTGCGTCACCAGTGAGGAGATGAACGCTTCCGATGCAGACGGCGGCAGATGCTCCGCGACCTCCAGGCTGCTGACCATATCGTAACGTCGTCCGAGATCGAATTTCTGCGACAGATCGACGGCGGTGAAATCATCCGCGGGAATCAGCAGCGATTCCCGCCGGACATAGGGGCCATCCGCTCCATGGACAATCTTCACGCCGGCGTCGCGCCACTCGCGCAGCCATGCCCCCCGTCCGCAGCCGACATCCAGGATCGAACCGACGCCGAGCAGCGGGGTAACAAACGCACTGAAGCGTTTTGCCGAGGCGGTCGATCCCCGCTCGATATACTCAAAGAATTCCTCGGTATATTCATGCAATGCGTTCATTGCCGGGAGCTGCGTTCGACGGAATCGATGATGAATAGTGGCCGGTTCTTGGTACTCAGATAGATCCGTCCGACATACTCACCGATGACGCTCAGCGTTACCAATTGGAAGAACGAGACCACAATCACCGAGATCATGATGCTGGTCCATCCCGGAACGACCTCCAGATAGGCCCATGCGTAAACGGAGTACGCCGCGACGCCAATCAGCGCCAGCAACAGGACGAAGGCGGCAATCGAGGAGAGGCGGAGCAGAATCATGGAGTAACCCAGAAATGCATCGGTCGCGAAGTGAACCATCTTGGCCAGGGGATATTTGGTCGATCCGGCAAAGCGTTGCTGCCGGTCGTAGGGAAACGCGACCTGCTTGAAGCCGACCGATGCGACCATTCCCCGGATGAAGCGGTCTCGCTCCGGCATCTGCGCGATGATGTCGGATATCCGTCTCGACATCAGCCTGAAATCCCCGGCATCGACCGGAATCATCACATCGGTCGATCGCTCGAGGATTCGGTAGAACAGACTGGCTGCAAAGGTCTTGAACCAGGTTTCCCCGGCGCGCGTCCGCCGCTGGCCGTAGACGACGTCAGCTCTGCTTTCGTCCATCTTCCGGAGCATGTCGCTCAGCAGCTCCGGCGGATCCTGCAAATCGGCATCGATGACAAAAACGACCTTGCCTCGAACAGCAGACAGTCCCGCCGTCAACGCTATCTGATGTCCGTAGTTGCGGGAGAGCTTGATGGCAACGATATTCGGATGGCTGGGGATCTGAGATGTAATCGCGTCCCAGGTGCCGTCGGTAGAGCCGTCGTCGACCAGGATCAGTTCATAGCTGTCGCCGACCGCCGATGCCGCGCTTTCGCAGCAGCGCCGAACCAGTTCGGCCAGTCCTGGCTGCTCGTTGAAGCAGGGAACGACAATTGACAGCGCCAAAATGTCTGATTGCTGTTGCTGCGAAGCATCTTGCATGTTCGGTCTGAATATCGGGATGCGTAAGAATTCCGGTGGATCGTGCAGCACCCGCACCTAACCTCAGCCAGACCAAGATTCAACCGGAATCTGAGCGCAATCATTTTGACAGCCACGGCAACGAAACACAACAGCATTTTCAGCCGGTCATGGCGGTGTTCGCCTGCTCCGCGTGTGATATGAAGCGCGGGCATTGCCGCGGGCCTTGTGGACGGGACATGACTATTCCAGACGACCCGGCCGGTGGCGTCGGAACCGAGTTCAGCGGCGAAGACTATGATGAAGCCTATCCGCCGGGATATGAGCGGCATTATTGGCATCTCGCCCGCGGTGACATCGTCCGGGATTGTGTCCGCAGTGTCTGCAGGAAGGGCGACACCGTGCTGGAAGTCGGTGCGGGTCGCGGCCACTACGTCGGCATGTTGCGGGCCGCCGGATTTGATGCCTACGGCTGCGACCTGGGCAGTCCCCGTGTCCACGAACATGTGCGCGCCTTCGTCTTTTCAGGCACGGACTTCGCGGATCTGGATGCGGATTTGCGAAGCCGGGTGACCGCTGTTCTGTTGCTGGACGTCATCGAACATATCGAGCACCCTGCGGATTTCCTGGCATCGGTGTTTCAGGCTTTACCTGCGCTCGGCGCCATCATCATTACGGTTCCGGCGCGGCAGGAACTGTGGTCCAACTACGACGAGCATTATCGTCACTTCCTGCGCTATGATATTCGAAGGCTTCGCGAGGTGGCTCGGTCGTCTCATCTTTCGATAGATTCCTGGAGCTATTTCTTTCATGCGCTCTACGTTCCGGCGTGGATCCTGAAGCGGATCGGATTGAACCGGGCGACTGCCTTCGTGGCGCCGGCGACGCCCTGGCTGCACAGATTGCTCGGCCGCGCATTCTTGCTGGAAAGCCGCCTGTTGCCGAAAAGTGTCTGGGGAACGTCGCTGTTGTGCGTCTGCAGGCCGGAAACCCGCAAAGGCTAGCTAGACCGGAACTCCCGCGCCGGATCGGCCGGCTTCAGCGGATGAGCCTTGCGGTGCCACGCCCATGCGGTCCGGATGATGGTCGCCAGATCCGAATGCTCGGTACGGAATTGCAACGTCTCGCGCGCCGCGGTGGGGTCGGCGACCAGATAGGTCGGATCGCCCGCTCGCCGCGGTTTTACCAGATGGGGCACGGCGCGGCCGGTTTCGGCCGCGATGGCGCCGAGGATCTCGCGTACCGAAAAGCCGGTGCCGGTGCCGAGATTGAAGGCGCCGCCGCGATGTCCCTGCAGCAGCAGCTGCAACGCCTGCAGATGCGCCGTGGCCAGATCGGTGACGTGAATATAGTCGCGGATCGCGGTGCCGTCGGGGGTGTCGTAATCATCGCCGAACACGGCGAAGTCGGAGACATGACCCTGCAGCGCCATCATGGCGCGGGGAATGAGATGGGTTTCGTTGTCGCGGAACTCGCCGATGTCGCCGGAGGCGTCGGCGCCGCTGGCATTGAAATAACGCAGCGCGAACGAACCCAGCCCGTAGGCGCCGCGATAGTCGGCGAGTACGCGTTCGATCATCCATTTCGAGGCGCCGTAGGGATTGATCGGCGCGCAGGCGTAGTTTTCGGGCAGCGACTTGCTGTCGGCGTTGCCGTAGACCGCGCCGGTCGAGGAAAACACCAGATGATGGCAGCCGGCCTCACGCATCGCCTCCAGCAGCGACAGCGTGCCGGCGAGGTTGTTGAGGTAGTATTTCTGCGGATCGGCGACGGATTCGCCGACCAGGCTCGATGCCGCGAAGTGCATCACGGCGACGATGGGGTGCTGCGCGAAGGCGCGCGCCAGCGCGGCCTTGTCGGCGAGGTCGCCGGTGACCAGCGTACCGGTGACGAAATGACGGTGGCCGGTGGAAAAATTGTCGAAAACCACGGGGTGATAGCCTGCGGTCGTCAGCGCCCTGCAGCAATGCGAGCCGATATAACCGGCGCCGCCAGTCACCAGAACGGCCGGATGGTCGCTCATGTCAGTTCCCCGGCGTGCGGCTCTTGTTGAACAGCAGATAGAGCGCGCGCGGATTGGTGGTGAGATAGCGCCAGAACAGCCGGCGCGGTTCCAGCCAGATCCGCCAGGCCCATTCCAGCCCCATGTTTTGCATCCATCGCGGCGCGCGCGCCCGGCTGCCCGACAGGAAGTTGAACAGTCCGCCCGAGGTCTTGATGACGCCGACGTTGCAAAGCCGCGGCGTGAATTCCTCGACAAAGGCCTGCTCGTAGGGAACGCCGAGCGCCACCCACAGATAATCCGGCGCCAGCGCGTTGATCTCGTCGACCTTGGACCGCAACGCGTCGCCTTTCAGGTAGCCGTGTGAGTTTCCGACGATCTTGAGATCGGGGTACATTTTCCGGACATTGGCGACGGCGGCGGCGTTCTCGGCTTCATCGGCGCCGAACATATAGAAGGTAAGCCCCGCCGCGGCGGCCTTGCGGGCCACGGTGTGAAACAGATCGGTGGTGGCGACACGCTCGGGCAGCGGCGTCGACGATCTGAACCGCGACACCGTAACCAGCGGCTGGCCGTCGGCATTGATCAGGTCGGCGGCGCGGAACAGCCGGTCGGTCATCGGTTCGGTCGAACAGCGCGCCAGCACCTCGCCATTGGCCGAGGTCAGATACAGCGGACGGTCGAGTCGGCGCTGCGGAAACACCATCTCGATCATGAAGTTCGCGGTTTGCTCGATGTCGAGCACGGCGAGCCGCAACCCGCCCAGCGAGATCCGGGGCACGCTCGCGGTAGCTGCCCGTCCTTTGAGGTTTGCGCGACGTTCAAGCATATTGTCTGTCCCGCTGATGGTTGACGGCCGTGGGTTGAAGTTCGCTCAGGACGACCCCGACCAGCTTGCGCTCGGCATCGCCGAGGGCCGTGATGATGCCTTCCATGGCCTCGTTGACGTCGAGCCGGACGGGCAGGAAGGCGACGAGGCCGTCGGCGGTATCGAACAACTTGCGGTCGGCGGTGCTCCAGGGCATCGCCGGACCGTCGAGGATCACGAGGTCGTAGCCGCCGGCGGAACGCGCCTGCGCGATCGCCTTGCGGATGGCGTCGGCGGCCTTGGCGTCGGATCCCTTGACGCCGGCGCCGCTGATCACCGGCAGGATGGAGATTCCGTTCGCGGTCTTGATCGCGCGGGAAGCCTTGGTGCCGACGCTGAGCCAACCGAGACGGCTGGGCTCGCTCTTGCCGAGGCCGCTCACCTTGTTCGAGAGGGCGTGGGTGGCGTGGTCGGCATCGATCATCAGCACGTTGGCGCCATCGCGCGCCGCGGCCAGCGCGATATTCAGCGTGGCGATGCTGCGATCCTCGCTGTCGCCGGCGCCGATCACGGCAATCACCGGCATCAGGGTGTCGGGCGAACGCCGCGCCGCGATCGCGCGAAGGTCGCGCATGGCGTCGAGGAAGACCGACTGGGGAAGGCCCGCGCGCAGCGTCGGCCAGCCCATCCGTGCAGCGTCGGGAATGCCGCCGATGGCGAGGATTCCGCCGAGTGTCCGCACCACGTCGGATTCCTGCAGGCGCGCGATCAACGGCTTCTCCACCGGAGCCAGTGCCGCGGAATTCTGCCGCCGCTGCTGTTGCTGCGCGGGCTGGCTGGCTACCGCCGGCGTCGCGGGCGGCGCCGGCGGCCTGGTCTCGCGACGCACCGGCTGCGGTTCGCTGGTATTTGGCGACAGCCGGTTGGCTGCGATGGTCAAGGCCGACGCACTGAACGCGCCGAGCAGGAAGCCGACGATGGCGATCATGCTCATGGCGGGCGGGAAGGTGCGGCGCTGCGGCACGGTGGCTTCGCCGATGATGCGGGCGCTTGAGGTGTTGAGGCTCTCCTGCTCCTCGGTTTCGCGCGAGCGCTTGAGGAAGGATTGATAGACGCCGCGGCTGGCCTCCACCTCGCGTTCGAGTTCGCGCAGCCGCACCGAAGCCTGGCTGAGCTGCACGCTCTGGCGCTTCTGCGTCTCCAGCGCATTGTTCAGCGAGGCTTCGTAATCGCGGGCACGGGTCAGGTCGTTCCTTGCCGACTGGGCGAAACGCTCGATTTCCTCGTTGATATTGCGGCGCAGGTCGTCGACCTGCTTTTCCATCTGGCGCAGGGCCGGATGCCGCGGTCCCAACTCGCTGGTCAGTTCGGCCTGGCGCTTGCGCGCATCGGCATATTGCGCGCGCAGATTGGCGATGGTCGGAGACTGCAGCGCTTCGGGGATCGCACCGGCGTCGCCGGCGGCCCGGCGGCTGGCCTCGATCTGGTCGTATTTCGCCTTGGCGTCGAGCGTCAGCGCCCGCGCGGCGGCGAGCCGCTGGTTGCTGGCGGAAAGCTGCTGATCGGAGATCAGCGTGTCCTGGGTACCGACGAAATTGTTCTGCGCCTTGTAGGTCGCCAGCGTGTTTTCGGCATTGCGCAGCCGTTCCTGCAATTCCTGGAGACGGCCGGACAGATCTGTGGTCGCCCGCCGTGCGGCGGTGGCCTGTGAATTCTTGGATTCGGCGAGATAGGCCCGGGCGATCGCGTTGGCGAGCATTGCCGCCTTGGCTGCGTCATATGACCAGACGTCGATATCGACGATGAAGGTGCGGTCGGTCTTCTTGACGTTGATGTGACGCTGCAGGGATTCCAGTGCCGCCATCTGGCTCAGCATGGCGTCGCCCGCCGACTTGACCTCGATCCCAAACAGGCCGCGCAGCGAGGCGAGGGCGCCTTTGGCCTTGCCGCCGCCGAACTCCGGATCCTTGTCGAGGTTGGTATCCTGGATCACCTGCAGCAGCACGCTGTTCGAGGTGATCAGCCGGGCCTGGCTTTCGACCACCATGGCGAGGCCGGACGTGTCCTGCGCGCGCGGCGTCAGTTCGCGGTCGACCAGCTGCAATTCCCTGGGATCGACGTAGAGCTGCGCGGTCGCCGAATATTTTGGCGCGAGGCTCTTGCCGATCATCACGGCGGCACAGGCGCAGATCAGCCCCGCGCTCACGATCGCGATCTTGCGCTGCCACAGCAGGCGGACGAGTTCGAGGACGCTGAAGCCGGCCAGCATTCCGGGCTGCGTCGGTGCAACCGCGGGTTCGGCCTGATTTAAAGGTCGGTCATAGACAAGCATGGTCCCCAGCTTTCATTCGAACTGCCGCACGCATCGGCTGAGGGGTTACTCTTCGCGTCACGCAACGCGCGCGGGGGTCAGGCGCGAAACAAACGCAACAGGAAAAATTAACCATACTCACGGAGGGACTATTCACTGAAATGGCAAAAAAAGCGTTTAAACTCCCGCGCATAGCAGAGCCTCCGCCATGTTCAGAACCGGGATATTCCGCTTCGCTGCCGCTTCCAGCGCATGGCTCATAAGATCTGGCGAGCAGCCATATGCGCTGGGCCGGTTGGCGACGTCGTGGGTGTAGAAGATTAACCATCCGTTATGGATTTGCGCCTGATCGTAGGCGCGCTCGATCTCGTCGCGGTCGATGCCGTGCTCGATCAGGGGCATCGCGCGCAGAAACTGCAGGTCCACCGTGCCGCTGTTGACGCCCGGTACGATGCTGCGGCAGGACTGGAACGCCTGCTTGAGCTGGCCCTTGCGCCCGAACGACCCGTAGCCAAACGGATAGGCAAAGTTTTTGAGCTTGATGGACGCGTCGAGCGTGCGCAGATAGCTGCGATTACCGGCAATTTCCGCCGCCAGCGCTTCCGCGTCGAGGTCGCAGGCGCGCGCGTGGGAGAAGGTGTGACAGCCGATCTCATGGCCATTGCGATGGAGATCGATGATGTCCTGGCCATCGACGGCCGTCCAGTCGGACGTTTCAGTGCCGACCAGCCCGCCCGAAATGTAGAAGGTGCCCCGCGCGTCGTGGTCCTCGAGCAGCCTGGCGCCCGTCGTGGCGGCGCTTTTCGGAATGTCGTCGAAGGTAAAACTGACCATCGGGGTTTCGTTGAGCAGCCGGAAGGGTTCGACGCTCAAATGCGTCGCCAGCCGGTGGCTGACTCTCGCTCTGGCTTCGGACCACATTGCGTTCATGGTTCAGATCTTTCTCAGGATCACGTGATAATCGCCGTGCCGCACGTCGGACTTGCCGGGCAGCAGAAGGTTCATGACGTAGGCTGCGGCATCGATCAGGGCGGCAAGGACCGGCTTGCGCGCGCGCATCTCCGGATAGCGCGGGCTCTCATACTCCTTCCGGTAGATCATCTGCAGGCCATGGGCCGCGGCGAAGTCTTCGAGCTTCGAGAGCGTGACCAGCGGGTGGAAGAAGGTGGGAAACGGCGCCTGGCCGGGCTCGCCGGCCCTCTTGTCGCCGCGTACATGGCGGTAGAACCAGACGTGAAACCAGTGCGGCGAATATTTGGTGACGACGCCGGACAGCGATTTCGGGTTCGGCGCGCCGATCAGGATCAGGCCGCCCTGCTTCAGCGACTCGCAGAACCGGTGCAGCGCGGCCTCGACGTCGGGAAGATGCTCGATCACGTTGTAGCAGATCACGAGGTCGAAGCTGCCAGGGTCGAAACGATGGCTCTGGACGTCGCCGAGGATGGTTTCCTGCGCGTAGTCGTTATTGCGGATCTGGTCCTCGTCGATGTCGACCACGGTGACGTGGGCGCGGCGCAGCACCTCGAGCGGCAGGAAGCTGGTCGAGCCGCCGCCGGCCTCATAGATCGCAAGCCTGCTCGGCGGCAGGCTGCCGGCGAGAACCGCGTGAACCGCGAGCAGGCTTTCGCGGGCCTCGCCGGGCGGCAGATCGAGCAGCGACTGCGGATGTGTTGATTCGCCTGCCGGCACATATGCATCAGCGAAAGCGGTCTTGGCGAAATCGATGGTGACTGTCTTGTTCACTGGCTGCTATCCAATCGTGATGCTTGCGAATTTCGTTCGGAACATGGCCAGCACCCGCTTCAGGCGGCCACGGGCATGGGCGATGTCGAATACCCAGCACAACACCGCGTAACTGGCGATTCCGACCCCCGACAGCACGAAGCATGCGGTCAGTTCGGAAACCTTCAGGCGTTGATCGACGGCCGCCACCAGCAGCGCCATGACCAGTGCGGCGACGACGGCCGGTGCGATCCGCCGCAGCGGGAACGGGATCGGAAACGCGCGGCGGCTGAGCAGCAGGGCGCAGGCGAAGCCGAACAGATCGGCGCCGAGCCGCGCCCATGCCGCGCCGATGGTGCCGTAGGCGCTGATCAGGACATATGAAAGGACTACATTGACCACGATGATCGAGGCGGTGTTGATCAGATAGAATGAACTGCGTCCCGACAGCAGGAAGCTCGTGTGCAGGTATTGCTGCGTCAGGATCTGGAATATCACCGCGCCGGCCACGATCGGCATCGTCTCCGCCGCGATGACGCGGAAATCGGCGCCGAGCACCACATTGGCGATGTGGGTGGAAATGACCGCGAAGCCAAGGCATGCCGGCAGCGTCACGCACAGCAGCAGTTCGACGCATTCGCCGAGATGCGATCGCACGGCGCCGGTTCCCTGATTGGCGTTGATCCGGATCGCCAGTGGAACGAAGGCGGCGGCGATGCTGACCGCAGGCATCATCAGGGTCTGCCGGACCAGGTCGAGACCCGCCATGTACTTTCCGGCATCCGCGGTGCTGACTAAATTGGCGATGATGAAGCGGTCGGCGACGCTGGAGATGGCGAGCAAGGTCAGCGAGATCGTCAGCGGCAGGCCCTGCTTCGCCGCGGCGACAAGGCCGGCGCCGTCGAATTTGAGAACCGTTCCCCGCCAGGCCGATCGCTGGACCAGCAATGCGAGCAGATAGGCCACCGCCGACGTCACCAGCAGGAGGATCCCGGTCTTGCCGAGGAAGGCCGCGGCAACCCCGAGACAAAGGGCCGCGACCGCGCGGACCAGCGTGGCCTTCATGGCGGTGACGACCATCAGCCGGGCGCGAACCAGTTCCTGCGTCAGCTCGAACATCCCGATCGCGACCGCCAGCCCGACCGCAGCCAGCGCCTCCATGGCGCCGAGTCCGACCATGCGACCGACGCCATAGGCCAGCGGCGCGGATAGACAGCCGACGAGATAGCCGCTGACGACGAGGCCGCGAACGTCGCTGCCGTCGTCCCGGGCGTGCTTGCTCATGATGAGATTTCGAAACCATCCCGCGAGGAAGACGCTGACAACGGACGCGAACGCCAGTCCGAGCAGATAGACGCCGTAATCATGAGGCGAGAACAGCCGCGTGAAAATGAACACGCTCAACAGCCCCAGCAGTGCCGCGAGGACGTTGGCGGTCAGATTGATGCTGGCTTGCCCGATCAGCATAATGCGGCAAGCCCCGCAGCTTCGTGGGGAAGGGCGGCAGGCGCGCGCACGGCGGCATTTTCCGCGACCGCTGCGCGGATGGTCTCGACCGGCGTGCCGGAGAAGGACGCGACCGAGAAGGCGACGTCGTCCTTGTCGGCGCTGCGAAGCAACCGGTTCAGTTCGTCGCGGCTGAGTTTCGATTCGTCCCAATAGCTGACGCAGGGGGTGCGGGGGGTGCGGGTATGCCGGGCCGAAAAGCCGGCGTCGTTTTCGACGAAATAGCCGTACAGCATATACTCCGAAAAATCGCGTACCCTGCAAAGGGCTTCGATCCAGTCCAGCTTCGTCACGCTTTCGATTTTAGCCGCCATCGCCCGCGTCGTCTGCTGATCCCAGAAGACGATGTGACCGATGAAATCCGATGCGGGGAGCGGCGGCGTGGGCAGACCAAGGAGTTCATGGCTGGTCTCGACCCAGTGCGCATGGTGGAATTGGTCCTCGGTGACTTCGTTGCGCATGTTCAGAAGCGGAATTGAGTTGGGATATCTGAAGCGCGACAGATCGAAGTCACGAAAGAACACGATGTCGGAATCGAGGATGCAATATCGCTGGTGGGGCAGGGAGGTTGCGGCCGCAATCTTGATGAGCTGCTGTACATGCCAGCCGCTCACCGGCTTGGCGCGAAGCGACCACCAGAACTGGCGCCGCTTGCGCTGAATGATGCGCGGCAGCGGCCGCAGCCATGCGGGCAGGAATTGTGAAGCGGGAAGCACGACCCTGTGCTCGCTCGCGAAGTGCGAGAACAGCGACAGGTCGCAATCCGGAACCAGCAGATAATGTTTCGAGAATGATTTGACGTGACGGTCGATACTCTCGCAGAGCAATGTGCACAGTTCCAGATCGCGCCCGTATGTCGGGGTTAACAGCGCTACAAGGTTCATCGCGTAAGTCTCTCTGGCATTGGCATTCATGGCTCTGGCAAGCTCTTGGCATCGGCGGTCGGTATCGCTGAACCGGGTATGAGCAAGATCGGTGCCGAACGGTCGAGCGGGTTCCGGCGGCGTTCCGGAACTGGTTAAGAATCGGTTAATTCATGCGCGGTAACCATCGCCGATGCTTCCGCGGCAGCTCCTCGAGATGTGGACCGGATGTTGCAGTGACGGTTGCGCAACGTTGAATCCGCGAGCAGAGCGGCTGGATCCATGACCAAACAGACCGAATTTTCCGAGACCGCGTTTCAACCCGCAAGGCGCAACTATCCCGGCATAATCCGATTGTCCGGAATGTCCGCGATTGCGCCACTTCCCGGGTCCGGTAAGGAGGCCGTTTGCTGGCAGCGGAAACGGTCGATGCATCATCGCCGGACGTGCGCGGCCGGTCAAAATGAGACGCTTGTCCCGTCCCGAGACATCGTGAACCAATTCAACCGCAGACCAGCAAGCGATATGGCCCGATTTCCAGACCGCAGGATGCCGGCCGATGGGAGCTTCTGAAATGATGCCTTCCTCCCCCCGCGCGCTGGCGGCGGTGTCGCCCGCGCTCGATACCTCCGTCGGGATCGTGGTCTGCATCCCCAGCTTCCGGCGTCCGCAGCATCTGCGGCTGACCCTTGAATCGCTCGCTGCCCAGCGCACCGATCGTCGCTTTGCGCTGGTCATCGTCGAGAACGATGCCACCGGGTGCGGCAGCGTGCCGGTTGCCACCGAATTCCTCCGTACCGGCAGATTTGCCGGGCTGTGCGTGATCGAGCCGCGACAGGGCAATTGCCACGCGATCAATGCCGCGTTCGAGACCGCGATGGCGACGTTCCCCGCAGCTCGGCATTTCCTGATGATCGACGACGACGAAATTGCCTCTCGGGACTGGCTCGAACTGATGGTGCGCAGCGCGGAGGTTTCCGGCGCCGACCTGGTCGGTGGGCCGGTACAGCCCAATTTCGACGACCACAGCAAACGCGGGCTCAGCCGCCACCCGGCATTTCGCCCCGCTTACGACGAGAGCGGCGCGGTGCCGGTCATCTACGGCTGCGGCAACTGCCTGATAACCCGTGCGGTATTCGAGCGGCTCGGCGATCCCGCGTTCGACGTCAGGTTCAATTTTCTCGGTGGCGGCGATACCGACTATTTCGTGCGCTGCCGTCAGGCCGGAATGAAGTTCCACTGGGCGGCGGAAGCCCTGATCACCGAGACAGTGCCGCAGAACCGGACCAGCCCATCCTGGCTGACGATGCGCGGCCTTCGGATCGGAGCGATCAACTATCACATCGAGGTCAAGGCGGCGCGGACGCCGTGGTCCCGCTTGAAGGTGGCAGCCAAATTGCTGGCGATGCTGCCGCTGTCGCTGGTCCGCGCCGGCCGGTTGGCCGTCACCGAGCAGAAGATACTGATCGCGCTGCATCCGGTGACGGTGGCCGCCGGCAGTGTGCTGGCGGCGATCGGTATCGAACCCCATCAATACAAGGCCTCGAAGATCGCCTCGTAGGTTGCCACATGAGGAGATCCGTGTCCCGGAAGCGGCAGCGCGTCGAAGACGCGGGTGAACGCGCTGATGGCGCTGCGCGGGGAACGGTCCCTCTCAAAGCTGAGCGCGCACCGCCTGCGCCACGTCCTGCCACCAGCCGTCGAAATCGAACCTCGATTGCACCGTCGGCCATTGCAGCGCGGAGGCGATCCGGTCGGCGTAGATTTCGTCCCCGGATCCTTGCGCCACCAGTACGATGACGCCGCGGTGAATCAATTCGCGGAAGCGCGGGTGATGGTCGAATTCATCTTCCAGCGCCGGACCGGTGACGATCAGCGGCCGGCCGGACTGCACGCAGGTGAGAACGCTGGAACGTCGCGCGGTGAGGCCCTCGTCGAGCGGATAGCAAAAGGCGTGGACCTCGCTGAACAGCCCGAACACTTCGTGGTCGGATTCGACGTAGCCGCTGACCACGACATCGTCGATCACGCCAAGTTCGGCGGCACGGGCATAAAAGCTCTCCTCCACCGTGTCGACGCCGCGGATGAATGATCCGACATAGACGATCAGGGGCTTCAGCCCGCGTTCCTTCAGGAGCGCGCCGATCCGGAGCAGCGCATTGGGCTGCTTGCCCGGATAGATCGATCCGAAATGCCCGATCACCAGCCGTCCCTGTTCCCGGGCGACAGCGAGCCGCTGCCGCAATTTGGAATCGGCGATCCCCGCGGGGGCTTCGATATTCGGCGGCAGTGGCGCCAGCACGCATTTGCGCTGCATCCAGCCGACCAGGCGGTCGTCGGCGAGTTCGCGGCGCACCAGCGGAGAGAACATCACGATGCTGTCGGCGAGCAGCAGCGCGGGAATGTAGGTGATGCGGCGCAGCCAGTGCAGCCCGCCCCATTCGTGCTGGATCAGGACCACGCGCCGCCGCCGCAGCCGCGCGATGGCTAACGCCAGCAACGGTCGCAGGATCACGCGCTTCCAGGCCACGATCGGGAAGTTGCACACCACGCTCCGCGCAGAACCGATGGCGCGCCAGATATCGGCGGGCGTGCCCTCCGATCGCGTCAGGGTTAACGATGTGCAACTGCCGGGCTCGAGCTTTTCGAGCGCGTCCAGCAGCAGCCGGGTAAAATGACCGACGCCGCACTGCATGTGCGGTCCCGCGCCGAGAAGGAGTGCCTGATAGGCTGGTTCTGAGGTCATCGTGCGGCGCCGGCGCCTTTTCTGAACATCGAGGTCAGGCTTACAGCGCAGACATTATCGTAACGTAAGCGCGGTGCGGCGAGCAGTTCCTCCCTGCCCCTTGTGGACCAGCGTTAACATCTCCGTAACGACCTGCTCTCGCCTCTGCCCTGCAGCATCGGGCACGATACTTGCTAATTACAGGACGCAGACAACCGGATCGGTCCAAAGCGGGACACGAGTCGGGCAGCTGCTCCATGTCGGCACACGGGTTGCCGAGGGTTTGCCAGGGATCGCCGAGACTGCGCGGGAGAATAACAATGAGCAAGGACGCCATACTGACACACTGGGACGAAACCCACTCGTCGCTTTGGGGGCACAAGCCGATCAGGATCGCCCACAATCTCCACAGGTCGCCGCTGTTCTCCCGGGACGCGCTCGCGGGATTGATCGAGCGCTATCCACGCGAGCATTACAATCTGGTCCAGACCGGTGCGCGCGAAAGCCGGCGGGTCTGGCGCGAAGGCGATATCGGCACTCTCTCGGGACGGCAGGTGATCGACGCCATCGCGGCGGGAACGCTATGGCTCAATTTGCGCAACGTGACGGATGTCGATCAGGCCTATCGCGGCGTGGTGACGAAGCTGTTCGAGGAGATCGCCGCCCTGGTTCCGGGCTTCGAGATGCCCGATCACAAGGCCGGCATTCTGATCTCGTCTCCGAAGGCGCAGGTCTACTATCACTCCGATCTTCCGGGTCAGGGCCTCATTCAACTGGTCGGGCGCAAGCGGGTTTATGTCTATCCGTCGACGCCGCCGTTCGTCACACCGGAGTGCCTCGAAGACATCGCTCTGTTCGGTGTCGAGGTCGATATGCCCTACGCGGAATGGTACGATCGCCATGCGACCATCTACGATCTGGAGCCCGGGCAGATGCTGCACTGGCCGCTCAACGCGCCGCACCGCGTCGAAAATCTCGACACCGTCAACATCTCCATGACGATTTCCTATACCGACGAGCAGATCCGGCGCCTCCAGATGGTGAACTTCACCAACGGCCTGATCCGCCATCAGTTCGGCTATCGCGCCAGGAGACGGGCGATTACTGGCCCCTCCTTCCTGGCGAAACGGATTCTTCAGAAATTGCTTCGTAACAGTGCCTGGATCAAGCGCGAGCGGAAGGCGAGGCAGTCGGTGGATTTCAGGCTTGACGATCACAGGCCAGGCGACATCGTCGATCTGCCGCGGGCCGCCTGACCATGGCCGCGCTTGCCGTCGAAGGATCGATGCCGCAGGTCCGGACCGCCGGTCCGGATTTTCGGATTGAGCTGATCCACGACTGGGAAGAGGCTGCGGCGAAGCTCGAAGGCGCCATGGCGCAGGGCCGGGCAACGCCGTTCCAGAACCCGCATTGGCTGGGGGCGTGGTATCATTGCTTCGCCTCGAACGAAGCGGCCAGACCCCTGATCGTCGTTATCAGCGATGCGCGCAGCCGGGATGTCGTGGCCATTCTTCCGCTGGTTGTTCGTATGCAACGGGGGCTGCGCATTGCCGAATTCGCGGGATCCGCCGATTACAATGCTCCGATCCTCGGCCCCGCTGCGAACGGGAGCCCGGCCGAGACCGCCGCGTGGTGGCGTCATCTGTGCCGCGAACTGGCCCGCTTGCCCGGTGGATGCGATCTGGTTCGCTTCCGCAAGATGCCGGCCGCGATGGATGGCCAGGCCAACCCGCTGGCCGGGCTGCCAGGCGTGCAGCCGAGCGCACTGACCGGGCATCTTGTGCGAGTCGGCGACGATTACGACGCCTATCGTTATTCCCTCGAGAAAACCGTACGGAAGGAACTGGAGCGAAGCTGGCGGGTCTTTACCAAGCATGACGGCGCCGGGTTCAGGCAGGTTCGCGAGATCGACGAAGCCTTGCGCACATTCGCCGCCCTGGAGGTCCAGCAAAGCGCGCGGATGCACGATCTCGGGCGATCCTACTCGCTCGACGAGGAGAACAGTACGGCTTTCCATCGTGAGTTGATCGTCCGTGGCCTGGTCAACGGCTACGTCATCCTGACGGCGTTGACCTGCGGCGAAGAGACGGTCGCATCGCTGCTGGGTATCAGGACCGGCCTGCACTATGTCATGGTGCGGATCGGCAACGCCGGCAAGGCGTGGTCGAACTGCTCGCCCGGCCGGCTGGTGATCGAGCGAACCATGGCGATGCTCCACGCCGACGGCGTCAGGACGTTCGATTTCAGCGTCGGCAGCTACGACTACAAGCGGCGGTTCGGGGTCAGCGACGTTGCCCTGATCGATCTCACCGCGGCAGTGAGCTGGCGCGGCTGGCCGGTCATCATCAGGGACAGGCTGAGGCGATCGATCCGGCGTGCCTGATCACGCCACCGCTCAGGGCGCTTCCTGCTGGTGGATGACTTCGATCCTGCCATTCTCGATCAGGATCTCGGTGGGCAATGGATGGCTCAGGAAGCCGACCGGGCTCGCGGTCCGGCCGTAGGCGCCCGACTGCAGCACCGCGATCAGGTCGCCTGCACTCAAGTCCGGCATCTCGACTTTTCGGGCCAGCGTATCGAGCGGTGTGCACAACGGGCCGACGATCGTCGCCGGCGATGCTTCGGTCGCATTCATGCAGGCCGGTGCTAGGATCGGATACTCCCGCTTGATGATCT
>NZ_JAUYQU010000190.1 GCF_030697065.1 Bradyrhizobium sp. | reverse complement strand
AGACACCCCCCACCCCCGACCCCTCCCCACCCCGCGCCAGTGCGCGCGGGGGGAGGGGAGAAGAAAAGCGCGGCCACGCCGATTCAGGCCACGGCGAAACGCCGCAGCGTGAATTCGCGGCGGCCAATTACGGCACCTCCGCCACCATCCCCACGCTCGATCCGGAACTGGCAAAACAGCTCGGCTTCACCACCGAGGAGGAAGACCTCGCCGCCCTCGCCCGGCCGCCGCGCAACAGGATGGAGGCGCTCGGCGTCGCCGCCACCGCCGACGCGCTGGAAAGCCTGATCCGCGACGGCCGTCCCGAATTCAAGGGCGAGGACGGCCAGGTCAAAATCTGGACGCCACATCGCCCGCCGCGCCCGGAAAAATCCGAAGGCGGCGTCCGCTTCGTCATCAAGTCCGAATACGAGCCGAAGGGCGACCAGCCCACCGCGATCAAGGAACTGGTCGAGGGCATCGCGCGCAACGACCGCACCCAGGTGCTGCTCGGCGTCACTGGCTCCGGCAAGACCTACACCATGGCCAAGGTGATCGAGGCGACGCAGCGCCCAGCCATCATTCTGGCGCCGAACAAGACGCTGGCGGCGCAGCTCTATGGCGAGTTCAAGAGCTTCTTTCCCGACAACGCCGTCGAGTATTTTGTCAGTTACTATGACTACTACCAGCCCGAGGCCTATGTGCCGCGGACCGACACCTACATCGAGAAGGATTCCTCGATCAACGAGCAGATCGACCGCATGCGCCATTCGGCGACGCGGGCGCTGCTGGAGCGCGACGACGTCATCATCGTCGCCTCGGTGTCCTGCATCTACGGCATCGGCTCGGTCGAGACCTACACCGCGATGACCTTCGCGCTGAAGAAGGGCGAGCGCATCGACCAGCGCCAGTTGATCGCCGACCTGGTGGCGCTGCAATACAAGCGCACCCAGGCCGATTTTACCCGCGGCACGTTTCGGGTGCGCGGCGACGTCATCGACATCTTCCCGGCGCATTATGAAGACCGCGCCTGGCGCGTGAACCTGTTCGGCGACACCGTGGAGAACATCGAGGAATTCGATCCGCTCACCGGCCACCGCCAGGACGACCTCGAATTCATCAAGATCTACGCCAACTCGCATTACGTCACGCCGCGGCCGACGCTGGTGCAGGCCATCAAGTCGATCAAGTCGGAATTGAAGTGGCGGCTGGACCAGTTGCACGACCAGGGTCGCCTGCTGGAAGCGCAGCGGCTGGAGCAGCGCACCACTTTCGATCTCGAGATGATGGAGGCCACCGGCTCCTGCGCCGGCATCGAGAACTATTCGCGCTACCTCACCGGACGCCGCCCCGGCGAACCGCCGCCGACGCTGTTCGAATATGTCCCCGACAACGCGCTGGTGTTCGCCGACGAAAGCCACGTCACGGTGCCGCAGATCGGCGGCATGTTCAAAGGCGATTTCCGCCGCAAGGCGACGCTGGCGGAATACGGTTTCAGGCTCCCCTCCTGCATGGACAACCGGCCGCTGCGCTTCGAGGAATGGGACATGATGCGCCCGCAATCGGTCGCGGTCTCCGCCACCCCGTCGGCGTGGGAATTGAACGAGAGCGGCGGCGTGTTCGTCGAGCAGGTGATCCGGCCCACCGGCTTGATCGACCCGCCGGTCGACATCCGCCCGGCCCGCACGCAAGTGGACGACCTCGTCGGCGAGGTCCGCGCCACCGCCAATGCCGGCTATCGCTCCCTCATCACCGTATTGACAAAACGGATGGCGGAGGATCTCACCGAGTATCTGCACGTGCAGGGCATCCGCGTGCGCTACATGCACAGCGACATCGACACCATCGAGCGCATCGAGATCATCCGCGACCTCAGGCTCGGCGCGTTCGACGCGCTGGTCGGCATTAATCTATTGCGCGAGGGCCTCGACATTCCCGAATGCGCGCTGGTCGCGATCCTCGACGCCGACAAGGAAGGTTTTTTGCGCAGCGAGACCTCGCTGGTGCAGACCATCGGTCGCGCCGCGCGCAACGTCGACGGCAGGGTGATCCTTTACGCCGACCAGGTCACGGGATCGATGGAGCGCGCCATCGCCGAGACCGACCGCCGCCGCGAAAAGCAGGTCGAATACAACACCGCCAACGGCATCACACCCGAAAGCATCAAGAAATCCATCGGCGACATCATGAACAGCGTCTACGAGCGCGACCATGTGCTGGTGGAAATCGGCGACGGCGGCATGGCCGACGACGTCATCTCGATCGGCCATAATTTCGAAGCCGTGCTCGGCGATCTCGAAACCCGGATGCGCGAAGCCGCCGCCGACCTCAATTTCGAGGAAGCCGCCCGCCTCCGCGACGAAGTCAAACGCCTGCGCGCCACCGAACTCGCCGTGGTCGACGACCCCACCATCAAACAGCGCGGCGTCGCGGCGAAAGCCGGCGCCTATGCCGGCACGAAGAAATACGGCGAGTCGGCCAACCTGCCGAAGGGCTCGTCAAAGCGAGGCGGCAACAACACGCCGCGGGTGGGTGCTGCCTCCTCCCCCTCGCCCCGTCCTTCACGGGGTGAGGGGCAATCCACGGGTAGTGCCAGCGGCGCCTCCCGCGTCCACAAACCCCATCTCGACGAAATGCACGGCCCGGAATCCCTGCCCTACCGCCCCGGCAGCGCCCGCCCGCGCAAACCCTCGCTCGACGACGTGGGCAAGAGCAGCGGCAGCAAAATCTTCCAGCCCACCGACTCGCGACAGTCCGGCCCGGAATTCGGCCCCGTGCCCCGCTCCAGCGGCGGCGCGCCGGGGCATCGGGGCGGGTGGAAGAAGAGGTAGGGCGGACCCGCATTGCGGCGCGCGGCATATGTCACCGTTCGACAGCGAAACTCTCACCACGCTGATCGAAGAGGACGGCAAGGAATTTGTGGTGTTCTGGTCGCCAGAGACTGCGGAGCACGATCCCGACTACCGCGAACTCGGCCGTTTTCCGTCCCGTGAGAAAGCGTTGGAATTCCTCTCCGCGGACGGCTGATACGCGCTCACCCCACACTCACTACCGCCACCCCCAGCACCGACAGCATGACCATGATCATGACCAGTTGCTGCTGCGTCCTGGTCTGCGCGCTCCAGGCCGTCACCTTCTGTTTCAGCGAGAGCGCAGCGTCGAAAAACAGCGGCTCGTAGCTGGCATGAAACAGTTTCGGGTATTTCGGGCCGAGCCAGGCCGAGACCGCCCCCGACAGGATCGACGTCGTCACGACGAAGAATGCCGCGCCGCCGGGGTCGCCGATGATCGCCTCCGAGCCGAACAGTTTCATCAGCAGCACCGCCGCCGCGAACGTCGGCACACCCTGCAGGGCGGCGGACAGGGCGATGCCCTCGAGACGGTTGGTCCTGCCTGATTTCGGAATGGCGATTGCATTCATGGCTGCGCTCCCCTGCGTTGGCGTCATCGGGCGGAGCCTAAACCGCGCATCGCGCCGCCGATGTGATGCGGGTCACAAGGGTGGCTTGGCGGACTCTGCCTGGCGGGTATCGCGCAGGGACTCTCACCGCGTCATTGCGAGGAGCGGATGCGACGAAGCAATCCATCGGCCAACCGGCATTGCTGTGAAATGGATTGCTTCGCTGCCGCTCGCAATGACGTCGATGGATTATCCCGGGGCCCCCTGCCCGCTTGCATACAAACGCCCGCGCCTTTGCTAGGCTGGCGCCGCGCCAACGACTTTCAACCGGGCGCCAGGGGAGAAACGTCATGGCCAAGGGTCAGATGCGCAGCAACAAGGAGAAGAAGAAACCGAAGGCCGACAAGAATCTCAAGAAGGGCGGCGCCGCGCCGGTCAATCCGTTCGCGGCCGGCAAGACCCCCGCCGGGCAGAGCCCCAACAAGAAGAGCTAGGTCCCGGTTGTTAGCCCGCTCTGCCGGGCGCGCCGCATCCCGCATTCGGTCAGGATGGCGTCACCGTCAAGGCGGGGGCCTGCCGGCATGGCTACGCGCTGCCGGCGTGCGCGGCGTGCGGCGACCGTATGCGCCGGCCGCGATCTGCCAGCCTCGTGCTCGGGATGAGACTTTCAGCGGCGCAACCCGCGACAGAGCAGCGTCCAAAATATACATCTTCTGGTTGTGAACCGATTCGGTTCCGCGCGCGTCCAATGGTCGGAATCTTTTGACGATTGATCGCAGCGAAATTCCGTCCACAATGGACCCTGGAAATGCCAGTCGGGCGCAACACCGGCGGAGAAAAACTTGGTCGAACCACTCAACCGGCAGCGCGTGCTGAATTTTCTCGACGTGTTCTATTCCCACGATATCGAGGGCGCGCTGGCCTGCTGCACTGACGACGTCGAATTCGTCGCCAACGCGCCCATCGACATCATGCCGCATATGGGTCACCGGCGCGGCAAGGCCGCAATGCGGGAGATGTGGAGCACGATCTACGCCCGCTATTCCAACATGCGCTACGACCTGGCCAATATCGTCACCGAGGGCGACACGGTCGCGGTGAATCTGCGCGCGTTCTTCCGCAAGCGGGGCAATGACCGGACCGTCCAGTTCGACATCGCGGTGTTCTATACGTTTCGCGGCGGCCGGATCGCGGAGATCCGCGAAATCATCGACACCTTCGATCTGGTCCAGCAGGTGCTGGAACGCGACGTCGCCGCGGATCTGGCCGGCACCGGGCCCGGCAAGACCTGACCCGGGCCACGGCCTCACGGCAGCCGGCCCCGGGTGATGCCAGCCGCCGCGTTGAACCTCACGGCGCCCTGCCGCGACCTAACACGAGGTTTTGCGGCACTGACACAAAGAAACCACATCCATGAAGATTGCGTTGCTTGTCCTGCTCGGACTGTTGTTGGGAGCGCTGGGCGGCGCAGCGCTGGGAATCGGCGCCGGGCTCGCCTGGGTCGAACTGTTCAAAACCACCGGTTTTGAAGGCTATAGCGCCATGCTGGTGTTCTTCACCTTCATGCCGCTGGGAGCCGCGATCGGCGGGGTCGGTGGCGCGGCGCTGTTCGGCGTGATCGCGATTCGCGATGCCGAGATTGCCATCGAGCAGGAGCCGTTGCGCCGCCGCGACAGGTGACGGGTGGAAATGCCGCATTTGTGCAATGCAAAAAAGTCGGTTGATTTTTAACCAGAATCCCGTATCCATGCTGGCAACAACGAAGTGCAGCAACCAGACCGGGCATCGCAATTTGCGCGCGCCGGTCTTTGCTTTTTTGCAAATCCGATCGGAACACCACAAAATGACAGAGCACAGTCTCTGGCGTTTTTCGCGCGCGTTGCATCGCGCGATCAATGAACGCCGGTTCGAAGACATCGAAGCCTTGATCGACGACAACGTCGACTGGGCGGTCTATGGCCCGATCGACATGTTCCCCTTCCTCGGCGCGCGCCGCGGCCGCGAGGCCGTGATCGAGGTGATCCGGCAGATCGCCGAGAATGTCCGGGTGCACCGCTTCGACCGCGAGACCATCATGCTGGGCGTGGATTCGGCATCCTCGATGCTGCGCTATTCGCTGACCGCGCTGGATTCGAACAAGCCGATCAGCCTGCGGATCGCGCATTTCGCGCAATTCAGGGACGGCAAGCTGCTCAGCATCCGGGTGCTGGTCGATACTTTCGATCTGGTGGAGCAGGCGCTCGGGCGTCCGATCAACCTGCCGAGGCTGGTATCGTTCGCGTGAGCGTCATTCCGGGGCGTCGCAACGCGACGAACCCGGAATCTCGAGAGTCCCCGATGTGCAATTGCACATCTGGGGTTCGATGCTTCGCATCGCCCCGGAATCGCGGTGATCAAAACACCCCGCCACAATTTCGCGCCGATGTACCCGCATCCATCCCCCTCGGCAGGCGGGCGGGGGCTATGATTCCGGGAACACGATACGGGCTGGCGGTGCTGCTGTTGCTGGTGGCCGGCATCGGCATGGCGCCGCATGCGCATGCCCAGGCGCTGCCGGCGGATCAGGAAGATCCGAACGCCGCCGCGGACATCGCCGCTTCGGACGACGGCGAGGAGCCGGACTGGAGCCAGCTCAACCTCGATACCGCCACGCTGCTGCTCGGCCCGGCCGCGAAGGCGCGCCCGCCAAAGGCCTCCCGCGGCAATACGTCCGGCGGCTCCGACACCTCGTGGAAATCCACCAGCAAGCCGAATGGCGCGGCGGACGTCTCGGTGAAGCAATCGCTGTCGCCGTTCTGGGACACCAGGATCGGCGCCGACATGACCGTGGTCAACGAGCCTCCGACCGCGAGCAGCGCCGACCTGCTGCGGCAGAAGTTTGCACCCGACAGCCCGCCGTCGCAGTCCTCCGGCACCGCCTGGGCGGCGATCACCGCCCCCGGCATCGGCACGATCTGGGACAAGACCGCGATCGAAGCAAGGTTCGATCCGGCGCAGGAACAAGGCAAGCTCGGCACGTCCCTGAGCAAGTCCCTGCCGCTCGGCGGCCAGTATTCGCTGACCTTGCAGAACGGCTACAACATCGTCCAGCACGGCGTCGTCCCGCTGCCCGGCATCGCCGCGCACCCTCAGCGCGATTACCAGACCGAGCAATCGGCGAAGCTGAGCATTGCCGATACCGGCACCAGTTTCATCGCCGGCCAGTCGCTGTCCTCCACCGAGGACAAATGGCTGCGCAGGGTCGGCGCCGAGCAGAAATTGTTCGGCGGCGTCACCCTCAACGGCTCGATCGGCGAAACCGCGCTGGGAACCCCGACCAGGAGTCTCAGCGCGAGCTTCAGGCGCAGTTGGTGAGCGCCGTGGCGCGTCGGCCCGCAAATCCCGCTAAAGATCGAGCATTGCCGCATATTGGCCGCGATGCGGTCAAAATCAGCGGCCCTGATGCAACCGTTGAATTTTCGTCGTGCGGGGGACAACCGCGCTTCTACACACGCAGGGAAAAAGCCGATGAATGCGACCATCCGTCCTGAAAAAGTTGAATCGACCGAAGCGGATCCCAATCTGGCCGCGGTCTCCGAAGTCGAGGCCGGCATCCGCGACTTCGTCCGCAACGACGTCGCCTATCTGCGCCGGCCGCCGACGCTGACGCCCGAGGCCGCGCTGGAGCCGAGCACAGAGGCCACCGTCAACAACGTCAACTCGCTGATCCAGCGCGTCGCCGGAACCTCGCTCTCGGAAATCGAAAACCTGATCGGCGAACTCGAGAGCCTGCGCGACCTGCTGCATGCCGAGGGTCAGCGCGTGCAGCGCGAGATTTCCGGCTATGCCCAGCTCAGCCAGGCCGCGATGAAGTCCACCCGCATGATCGCCGACAACGTCACGCAGTGGAAACGCGCCGCCGACGGCCTCCGCAACAGCTGATCGCCGAAATCCCTGCCTCAATCGTCATTCCGGGTTCGCGCTGCGCGCGCCCCGGAATGACGAGTTGCGACGAGGGCTTTGAACGTGCCGCCTCCCGTTCGCGACGAAGGGCAGGCGCCAGGGCTGGCGCAAGGACGCGGCGGGGACAATCTCAATGAAAACCATTCGGCCTGACAATAGCGATCCGCTTCCGCTGCGGCTGTCCTCGCACCGGATAAGCACCCTCATGCTCCGGTTCGTGGGCCTGCTGATTGGGGCGGTGGCGGTAATGGCGCTGGCGTGGAGCTGACCGGATCACGGCGGCGATCGAACGAAGGATTCCGCTGCCATGGTTAGCGGAAGGTGACTTACCGGCTGGCGATCGTGGCGCCGTCGAACGAATAGGCGCCGTCGGCATGGCCCTTCACCACCATCCCGGTGGCCAGCATCACCGCAAGCGTCACGGTTGCGAAGATAAAGCCGAGAATTTTCAAGCCGCCGCGGTCTGCCATGGTATCCCCTGAACGTTCGTCCCTGTGTCGACTATGACGGGCACAAGGTTCAAAATGCGTTAGCAATTGAATCGTTCCCTGCGATCGTCACGACGGGCCGACCGACGCCGCAATCCGGTAACCATGTCGCTTCAGGAAGCCGGACTCCGCCGCGGCGCGAAGGCGGTCGCCAGCATCGAGTACACCATCTCGCCACGCTGGTTGGTGCCGGTGTTGCGGGCCTGCACGATGCCCCATTCCGGGCGCTTCTCCGAGATCCGCAGCGATTCGACCTCGCTGGCAAAGCTGATGGTGTCGCCGGCCAGCACAGGCTTGATCCAGCGCAGCTCGCGAAAGCCCGGCGACGGGCCCCAGACCGCGACCTTCTCGCCGCGCGCGGCCGCTTCCCGCGACAGACGCTGGCCATCGGCCACCATCAGTTTCATGCAGACCGAGCCGACATGCCAGCCCGAGGCGGCCAGCCCGCCGAACAGCGATTGCCGGCCTGCCTCCTCGTCGAGATGAAAACGCTGCGGGTCGAACTGCGCGGCGAATGTCCGGATGGAATCGGCGGTGAAGGTGAACGATCCCACGTCGCGCCGCTGCCCGATCGCCATGTCCTCGAAGAAACGCATCAGCCGGCCTGCCCCGTATCAAGTCCGGCGCGCCGCCGCACGATGATCGGCGTGACGATCTCGCACAATTGCAGCCCGGCCGCGTTGCGCACGACGCCCCTGAACGTCACGATGCCGGTGTCCGGACGGCTCTTCGAGACCCTCGCCTCCGCGACGTCGATATCGAGCGTGATGTCGTCGCCCGGCCGCAGCGGCGCCATCCAGCGCAATTCGTTGACCCCGGGCGAGCCGAGCGAGGCGGTACGGCCGATGAAGCCGTCGAACATCATCCGCATCATGATCGAGCAAAGGTGCCAGCCCGACGCCGACAGGCCCTTCAGCATCGAGCGCGAGGCGGCCTCCTCGTCGAGATGCATCGGCTGCGGATCGTACTCAGCGGCAAACGCCAGCACCTCCTCGCGGGTGACCCGGCGCGGGCCGAACGTCCCGAATCGGCCGGGCGGGAAATCTTCGAAGCTGAGTGTCATGATGGGGATTGAATCGGGAATTGGTGCAGGGAAGCCTGATTGTGGCCGTTATTTGCGGCAATCTCAACCCGCCCGCCCGCATGGCTCGTGCCCGGCAGGCGACCGCCAGCAGGGTGCTGTCCCCGATCTTGCCCGGAACAACATTCGGAGCTAGCCCTGTGCAGCAGGCTTGGACCTCATCTCATATGCGACTCGCCGGGAGAACGACCGATGTTTGAATTTCGGGATCTGTTTCAGTGGGACCGCTTCATCACGCCCACCATCATCAAGACGTTCTACTGGCTGGTGATCGCCCTGATCGTGCTGTTCGGCATTTCCGGGATCTTTACCGGCCTGTCCGCGATGGCGATCAGCCCGTTCGGCGGGTTCATCGTGCTGTTGTCCTCGATCGCCAGCATCATCGTCGGCGTGATCTTCTCGCGGATCGCCGCGGAATTCATCCTGATCGTGTTCCGCATCAACGAACACCTCGGCGCCATCCGCGACCAGGGCCAGGGGCACTGAACGCGTCACCACAGCGAATCCAGCCTCATCCTGAGGAGCCGCGCGCGCTTCGCGCGGCGTCTCGAAGGATGGGCCGATTGCGTTGAACCATCATCCTCCGAGACGCGGCCAAGTGGCCGCTCCTCAGGATGACGGCACTGGGGGCTACGTATTGAACCGGAAATGCATCACGTCGCCGTCGGCGACGACGTATTCCTTGCCTTCCAGCCGCAGCTTGCCGGCATCGCGGGCGCCGGATTCGCCGCCGAGCGTGACGTAATCCTCATAGGCGATGGTCTCGGCGCGAATAAAACCCTTTTCGAAATCGGTATGAATGACACCCGCCGCAGCCGGCGCCTTGGTACCGCGGTTGATGGTCCAGGCCCGCGCTTCCTTCGGACCCACGGTGAAATAGGTGATGAGGTCGAGCAACTGGTAGCCGGCGCGGATCAGGCGGTCGAGACCGGCTTCCTCGAGGCCGAGCGTATCGAGAAACTCGGCGCGTTCCGCGCGCGACAGCGTCGCGATCTCGGATTCGATTTTTGCGGAGATGGCGACGGCGACCGCGCCCTCTTTCTTCGCGTGCTCCATCACGGCGTTGGAAAACCCGTTGCCCCCGGCGGCAGCGCCCTCCTCGACATTGCAGACGTAGAGCACGGGTTTTGAGGTCAGCAATCCCAGCATGCCGAAGGCGCGCTC
>NZ_JAUYQU010000324.1 GCF_030697065.1 Bradyrhizobium sp. | reverse complement strand
CCGCCGCCGCCGCCGCCTCCCCGAGCAGCACCGCCGCCGCCACCTGCGCGTGTGGCGCCGCCGCCGCCGCCGCCGGCGGCTACCAAGGCCGCACCGCCACCACCGCCGCCAAGGCCCGCGACGCCTCCGCCGCCGCCTCCGGCAGCGCGCACGGCCCCGCCACCGCCTCCGACCGCTGTACCCTCGCCGGTTCCGCCGACGCCGCCGACTGCGCCGAGCGTTGCGCCTCAGCAGAAGAGCGCGCCGCCCGTACCGCCGCCTGCCGGCACCAAGCAATTGCCGCCACCATCGGCCACGCCGACTCCAGTTGCTCCGCCGCCGCCGCCCGCGGCGGGCAGGCCCCCGGGCACCCCGCCCGCAGCAGGCACGCCTCCATCAGGCCCCGGGACCGGCGCGCCGCCACCCCCGGCTCGCAGCGGACCGGCTTCGGCCACGCCCACGCCCACGCCCACCCCAACTCCGGGTGGACCTGCGCCGACCGCCGCGCCGGACAGCGCCGGTGGACGTACCGCATTGCCGCCGGGCGCACCGGTGACACGCGGGCCGCCGCCGACGGTCGCCGCCCCGATCCCCTCCGCGCCGCCGCCGGCCGAGGGCCTGAAGGCCATTCCGCTCGGGACCAAGGTCCAGGGCGCTCCAACCAGCCTCGAGGGATTCCGCAGCGAGCGCCGGGAGACCCAGGAAGGCGGCCGCACGATCATCCGGGAGCCGGGTCGCATTATCGTTCGCGATCCCGGCGGCCGGTCGTTCATCCGGCACAACGAGGTCGATCGCTTCCGTTACGGCGCCCGCGACGTCAGGACCGAACAGCGCGGCAACGAGAGCCGCACCATCGTGATCCGCCCCGACGGTACGCAGATCATCACCGTGAACGATCGTGACGGCCGGTTGGTGCGCCGGATCCGCAGGGATCAGCGCGGCCGCGAGATCATCATCATCGACAACAGCTTCCGCGGCCCACGCGGCATCGGTGGATTCTACGTCGACCTGGCGCCGCCGATCCTGCGGATGCCGCGCAATCGCTACATCGTCGAAGCCGACGATGCGTCGCCGGAGCTGCTCTACGACACCATGATCGCTCCGCCGGTGGAACGGCTCGAACGGCGCTATTCGCTGGATGAAATCCGCTACAGCGCCTCGGTGCGCCAGCGGATGCCGAGCATCGACGTCAACAGCATCAATTTCGAAACCGGATCATGGGAGATTCCTCCCGATCAGGCATCGAAGCTGCAGGCGATCGCCGACGGGCTCAACCGCGCCATCGCGGCCAACCCGCGCTCGGTATTCCTGATCGAGGGTCACACCGACAGGGTGGGATCGGACATCGACAATCTGTCGCTGTCGGATCGCCGCGCCGAATCGGCCGCCACGTTGCTGACGCAGCAGTTCGGCGTGCCGATGGAAAACCTGACCTCGCAGGGTTATGGCGAGCAATATCCGAAAGAGGACGTCGACGGGCCGAGCGCCGTCAACCGCCGCGTCACCATCCGCAATATCGGACCGCTGCTGACCGGTGGATCGGCGTCGTTGCCGCCGCCGCCGCCCGGCACCGCGCCGCCGCGCCGCTAAGGCAAGCCACCGCAAAAAGTAATGGCCGGGAGAAATCCCCGGCCATTTTGCTTTGTCTTTGCCATCAGGCGCTGAGCGCCCGCGGCGGCAGCACGGCTTCGCCGATCGCCTGGACGTGACGATGATCGGTGCCGCAGCAGCCGCCGAGCATCCGCATCGCCGGGAAAGCCCGCCGGAGGTCGCGGTAGCGCCGGCCGAGATCGCGCGGATCGCCCGCATCGAGCGTCGTGGACTCATCGAGCTCGGCGTGGCTTTTGGTCGACGCATTGGCCCTCACGCCGTGGATTCGTTTTACCCATTCTTCGCCTGCCTGCAGCGCCTTCTCGAAATGCACCGGATGCGCGCAGTTGATCATGAAATATTCGGGCGCGCCCGATGTCTCGCGATCCACGGCCTCGATGGCTTCGCGCAGCGTCTCGCCGTTGACCAGGCGGCCGTCGGTTTCCACCGTGAACGAGATCGCCGCGGGAATGCCCTGTGCCCTGGCCGCACGCGCGATGCCGATCGCTTCATTGACGGTATTCATCGTAAACGCAGTCACCATGTCGGCGCCGCCTTCGACGAACGCGGCAATCTGTTCGGCGTGATAGGCCTCGGCCTCGACGGCATCCATGTTGCCGGATTTGTAACCGTCGCCACGCGGGCCGATGGCGCCGCTGATGACGCAGGGCTGCTCCGGCCGTTCCCATTTGGAACGCAAGCTCTCCAGGAACGCGACCGAACGGAGATTGATCGCCTTGAGGGCGGCGGTGTCATAGCCAAGCTTGTCGGCCCAGTCGGGGTTGGCGCGCCATGTCGGGCTGTCGAGCACGAAACCCGTGCCGTGTGCGCGCGCGACCGCGAGATAGGCTTCGTAATACTTCGTCAGCTTCTGACGGCCGTCCGGACTGTCGAGCAGAACGAACGCCGCGAAGTGCGGCAGCTCGACGCCTTCGTGAAAAATCAGCGTCGTTTCCATGCCGCCATCGGTGAGGAAAATGCCGCCGCGACGTTGCGGCAAGTCATGTCGATATTTTGTCACTTCAATCATCTCCGTCATCGGTGAAATCTCTATCGTCGGTCTCGCGGCACCGGCTTAGGTCCGCCCGGACTGGTGCCGCATAATGTCGCGGCTTCCAAGCGAGCGCGTGGTGCGGCTGAACCTTTGGCCGAAAAATGATACGAATTCAGGAGGTTGTGGAGCACGAACGAATCGTGGCGCAAGCCGCGAGTGCAAGAAACCGTACTGCGAGTACAGTTTTCGGAGTGTGCAATGGGAAAAGGCGAAGCGACGCGGGAGCGGATCCTGGAGATCGCGGAAGCGGCCGTCCTCGCCAAGGGATTCGGCGCCACCTCGATCGAGGAGGTGATCGCGGAGGCCGGACTCACCAAGAGCGGCTTCTTCTATCACTTCAGGGACAAGAACGCGCTCGCGCGCGAGATGGTTCGCCGCTATGTCGAAACCAACGACCGCCTGTTCGACGATATCTTCGAGCGCGGCCGGCAGTTGTCGGACGATCCGCTGCAGGCGTTCCTGATCTCGCTGAGGCTGCTTGCCGAAGTGATGGCCGACCTGCCGAACGGCCATCCCGGCTGCCTGATTGCCAGCATCTGCTATCAGGAAAGGCTGTTCGACCGCGAAGTGCGCGACCTCACCGCCCAGTCGGTCCGCGACTGGAACGCGCGCTTCCGCACCATCCTCGACGGCATTGCCGCGGTCCATGCGCCGAACGAAGCGGTCGATCTCGACGATCTCGCCGACATGCTCTCCTGCATCGTCGACGGCGGCATCATCCTGTCGAAGACGCTGAACGACCCGCGCCGGCTGGAGCGGCAGATCCTGCTGTTTCGCAACTACATCAAGCTGATCTTTGCGCCGCCGACGCTTTCGTAGATGCACTTTCTTCTCCCCTCCCCACCGCTGCGCGGGAGGAGGGGAGAAGAAAAGTACGTTATTGCCCCGCCGGCGCCAGGCCGAGCGCATCGGCGATGACGCGGAATATTTCGGTGTTATCCATCGATCCGCGGACCCGCTCGCTGCCGGGTCCGACCGCGGTCAGGATCACGTCTTCTCCCGAATGCACGCTGGCGCGCATCATGGCCGGCAGATTGCCCAAGCGCAGCGTGACACCGGGAACATCCTTGTATTTTTCATTGGCCTTGAACGTGCCGGGTTCGTCGCCTTTGACGGTCGGCTCGTTGGGATTGTCGAGCTTCGGACGGAACGTCTCGTAATGGTCGGGCAGGCTGGCCGAAAACATGGCGAGGCGCCGGCTGACGTCCACGCGCGACGGATAACCCTCCGCATCCGGCGCCGGATAATCGGGAAATCCCGCCTTTTCATAGACGCTCACGCGCTCGCGCAGCGGCACGTTCGGCGTCACGCTCATATCGTCATGGATGGTGCCGACGAGGCTGTTGGGATGATTGTGATCCGCCACCGCCAGAATCAGGGTATCGTCACCGCGCGCCCGCGCCCAGTCGCGCGCCAGCCGCACCGCATTGTCGAGCATGATGGTGTCGTAGACCGCGCGCTCCATATCCAGCAGATGCGCGTATTTGTCGATCATTCCGGATTCGACCATCAGGAAGAAGCCGGCATCATTTCTCGACAGTACGTTCAATGCGGCCTGCACCTGTTCGGTCAAATCGGGCTGCTCGGGAAACTTGCCGACGCCGCCGCCCTTGAGGAATCTGCGGTCCAGCGCGCCGTCCATATTCCCCGTGGCGAACAGGCCGAGCAATTGGCGCGTATCCGATTGAGCCGCCAGCGCCTTGAGTTCGCCCGCGGTCGTCGCCATCCTGTAGCCGGCCTCGCGAAAGCGGGCGACGTAATCGATATCGTCCCTGCGCTTCGAGCCTGGCGCGCCTTTCGGCAGGAAGTTGGCACTTCCGCCGCCCATCAGGACGTCGGGCCTGGCGGCGAAATACTGCGCAACGATCTCGTCATAGGCGCCGCGGCGGCGGGTATGCGCGATCATCGCGGCCGGCGTCGCGTCCTCGACTTCGGTATTGGTGACGATGCCGATGCCGAGGCCGAGCCGGCGCTTCGCCAGACTGGTGATGGTTTCAACCCTGGGGTCGTCGAACGGATTGGCAGTGCGGTCGGCATAGACGCCCATCGCGGCCGAGGCGGTCTTGTGGCCGGTGGCATAGGCGCTGGCCGAGTTGGCTGAATCGGTGATGATCGAATCCGAGCCTGCGGTCGCCACCAGCGCCATATGGGGCATGTCGTCGATGGCCAGCTTGCCGAGGCTCTTGCCTTCCGCAATGCCCTTGGACAACAGCCGCGCGGCCGTGCGATGGGCCGGTGACAGCCCGTCGCCGATGAAAAGGATGACGTTCTTTGCCTTGCGCGGCCCGGTGTCGTAAACCATCCACGCCAGCTTGCGGCTGCGCGAGCCATCGCCGACTTCGACCGTGACGGGGCCGGGCTTCGTCAACGCGACGCCGCGCAGCATCAGCGCCGACTGATCCTTGCCGCCTTCGCGCTCGAAAAAGTCTCCGGCACGGCCGAACACGGCGGCATAATCCTCGCCGTTCACGGTCACCTTCAATTTCGCCGGATCGACCCTGTCCGGAAATTCGACCTTGAAATCGAACTGCGCGCCGGAAAGGATTTCGGCGCGGTCGATCGGGTAGACGGTTTGGGCAAAAGCCGGCGTTGCCGAAAGCAGGATCACGAGGGATATTGCGGCCATAAGCTTGGTCATCATCGAGGCTCCACGTCAGCGCAAGCCGGCGGGGCGAAGGTGACCGCCGTCCCGCAGGACATTTGCAGACGGCAATCTATCCGTCCTGGATGACTTCCCCGTAACGGCCGCCCGTATCCCGCGCGGTTCAGTCCTTGTCGTTCTGGAGCTTGAGGATATCCGAGCCTTCGCCCATCGACAGCAAGCCTGTCTCTGCGTAGAGGCTCAGCTTGCCCCTCGTATCCGAGATATCGAGGTTGCGCAGGGTCAGCTGACCGATACGGTCGGCCGGCGTGAACGCCGCATCGTCCACCTTTTCCATGCTCAGCCGCTCCGGCGCATAAGTCAGGTTCGGGCTCTCGGTATTGAGGATCGAGTAGTCGTTGCCGCGGCGCAGCTCAAGCGTCACCTCACCGGTGACGGCGCGAGCCACCCAGCGCTGGGCGGTTTCGCGCAGCATCAGCGCCTGGGAATCGAACCACCGCCCCTGGTAGAGCAATCGGCCGAGGCGCATGCCGCTGACCCGGTATTGCTCGATGGTGTCTTCATTGTGGATGCCGGTGACCAGGCGTTCATAGGCGATGTGCAGCAGCGCCATGGCCGGCGCTTCGTAAATGCCGCGGCTCTTGGCCTCGATGATCCGGTTCTCGATCTGATCGCTCATGCCGAGGCCATGCCGGCCGCCGATGGCGTTGGCTTCGAGAAACAGCGCGACGGGGTCGGTGAATGTCTGGCCGTTCAGCGCGACGGGCTGGCCCTCCACGAAACGCACCGCGACCTTTTCGGCCTTGACGACACAGTCGTCGCGCCAGAACGGCACGCCCATGATCGGATTGACGATCTTGATGCCGCTGGCGAGGCTCTCGAGATCCTTCGCCTCGTGGGTTGCGCCGAGCAGATTGCTGTCGGTCGAATACGCCTTCTCGGCGCTCATTTTGTAGGCGAAGCCGCTCGATGTCATGAACGCCGACATTTCGGCACGGCCGCCCAGTTCGTCGATGAACTGCTGGTCGAGCCAGGGCTTGTAGATTCGCAGGTTCGGATTGGTCAGCAGGCCGTAGCGATAGAACCGCTCGATGTCGTTGCCCTTGTAGGTGGAGCCGTCGCCCCAGATGTTGACGCCGTCCTCCTTCATCGCCGACACCAGCATCGTGCCCGTCACGGCGCGGCCGAGCGGCGTGGTGTTGAAATAGGCGATGCCGCCGGTGCTCACATGGAAGGCGCCGGACTGGATGGCGGCGATGCCTTCATGGACCAGTTGGGTGCGGCAATCCACCAGCCGGGCTATTTCGGCGCCGAACTCCAGCGCCTTGCGCGGAATCTCGTCGTAGTCGGTCTCGTCAGGCTGGCCGAGATTGGCGGTATAGGCAAAGGTACGGGCGCCCTTCTGCTTCATCCACAACAGCGCCGCTGAGGTGTCGAGGCCGCCGGAGAAAGCGATACCGACTTTCTCTCCCTTGGGCAGGCTTTTCAGGATCGTACTCATCGGGCTTCCAATCGGTCGAAATGGCGGACGTTGTCGGGCGTTTGCGGTTTGAGTGCGCGAATAACAAATTTCGCGCGGATGGGCACGCGTTTAATGTCGCCGGATGCAATCAAGGCGGACCTACCGCGAGCCGACGTCGCGTCCGCGCCATTTCTGCCGCAGCCGGTAGAGCGGCCAGGCGAACCGCGTCAGCGCCGCGTCGATCCGCGCATCGGACAGCCGGGTCGAGGGCCAGCGGTAGATGTAGGCAAAGGCCAGCCAGACCACGATGAACGTAATCAGCCCGGCCGCCGCGACGTCGGTGAAGAAGTGGCCGCCGAACGCCATCCGCAAGCCGCTCGTAACCACGCCGAACACCGTCGCGGCGGTAAACGCCAGCGGCCGCCACGCCGGCGGCGTCAGCGCCGCCGGCGCGTAGGTCCAGAACGCAGTGGCGCCCTCGCCCGAAAAGAACGAGCAGTTCCGGCCACAGCTGCCACGCGGATCCCACCACGCCACGAATTCCATTTGGCCGCTGAATTCCGTGACCACGATGGGACGCGGCCGGCCCCAATAGCCCTTGAAGACGAGATTGGTGAGAATGCCGGCGGAAAGCACCAGCGTTATGAGGAGGAACATGACCGTACGTCCCGGCACCAGCAGCGGCTTGTCCGGCCGCACCAGTTTTACCACCAGGGCGACGATCGACGGCAGCGCAATTCCCCACGCAATCCACATCGCGGCGTCGCGCGCGAACATCGCCAGGGTGTTGAATTTCAGCGGAAAGGTCTTGTTCGACGCATCGAAGAACAGGCCGGCCAGCTGCAGGTCGAGCTCGGGATAGATCCCGAACAGCAATCCGACGGCGAGCGCCAGTGCCAGCGCGGTATAAAGTCCGGTTCGGTTCATGGCGCGGGGTTTAGCCGACGCGGCCGGGGATGAAAAGACGTCGGGGCCGCTTCCTCATGACGCTGGGGGCGGCGCCGGCGAGTGGGATGGCAGCGGCGGCGGCGGCCGCGGCGGGTGCCGCGGTTCCCGCCATGCGCCGGCATTGCGGCCCGCGATCATCCAGTACACCAGACCGGCGACGATGCCCGCGCCGGTCATGATTTCAAGGTGGCGCCGGACGATACCGTCGAAACGGAGCGCGTCGGGATCGAACGGGATCAGCCCGAGATAGCAGGCGAGACCGACGATGCCGCCGCCCAGCGCGTAGGCCAGCACGCTCCTGATGTAGAACGCCTCGGTGATCAGGACCACGATGGTCGCCGGCAACAGCGCAAATCCGCTGAGGAAGATGAAACCGAAGCCCAGCACGATGTTCAGCGCATCCGGATCGATCGGACCGCCCGCGAAATCGGAAAATTCCGGGAACAGCACCGCGCCGATCACGATCATTCCCGCCACCAGGCAGGCGGCGAGGAAACCGAACAGGATGACGAAGAGGCGGCCGATCAGTGCCATGACTCAAACCACCGTCGCTGCGCCATCCCTAGTCCGTCATCGCCATCGCGCGCAGCGCCTGGCGCTCTCGCGCCGAGAGTTTTTCGGTCTCGGATTTCAACTGGCCGCAGGCGGCGAGAATGTCGCGGCCGCGCGGGGTGCGCACCGGCGAGGAGTAGCCGGCGTTGAAGATGTATTCGGAGAATTTCTCGATCTGGTCCCAGTCTGAACATTCGTAGCGCGTGCCCGGCCACGGATTGAACGGAATGAGGTTGATCTTGGCGTGGATGCCCTTCAGCATCCTGACCAGCAGCCTGGCGTCGTCGAGCGAATCGTTGACGCCTTTCAGCATCACATATTCGAAGGTGATGCGCCGCGCGTTGGACGAGCCGGGATAATCGCGGCAGGCCTGCAGCAATTCGGCGATCGGATATTTCCTGTTGAGCGGCACCAGTTCGTCGCGCAACTCGTCGCGCACCGCATGCAGCGAGATCGCCAGCATGACGCCGATCTCGTCGCCGGTGCGGGCGATGTTCGGCACCACGCCGGAGGTCGACAGCGTGATGCGGCGGCGGGAAATGCCGATGCCTTCATTGTCCGAGACGATCAGCAGCGCGTCGCGCACCGCCTCGAAATTATACAAGGGCTCGCCCATGCCCATCATGACGACATTGGTGACGAGGCGGCTGCCGGTCGGTGTTTCGCGGTCGGCCCAGTCGTTGAGGCGGTCGCGCGCCACCATGATCTGGCCGACGATTTCGCCGGCGGTGAGATTGCGCACCAGCCGCTGCGTGCCGGTGTGGCAGAACGAGCAGGTCAGCGTGCAGCCGACCTGCGAGGAAACGCACAGCGTGCCGCGGTCGGTTTCCGGAATATAGACGCACTCGACTTCATGCGCCTTCTCGACGCTGTCGCCGCTCGGCAATCGCAGCAGCCATTTGCGGGTGCCGTCGTTGGATATCTGTTCGGCGACCACTTCGGGCCGCGCCACCGTGAAATGCGTCTCGAGCGTGCTGCGCATCTCCTTGGAGATGCTGGTCATGTCGGCAAAATTCTGCGCGCCGCGGACGTAGATCCAGTGCCACAGCTGCTGCACCCGCATCTTGCGCTGCGACGGCTGAACGCCGATGGCGCCGAGCCGGTCGGAAATCTCCGCGCGCGACAGCCCGACCAGCGACGGTTTTGCCAGCGGCACATAGGTTTCGAGCGCGATCTTTTCCAATGGCGCGCCGGCGCCGGAAGGGGCTTCGATGGACAGGCTGGTCATGGTCTCGTTCATTTGACATCAGATAGGCCTTCCGCGAGCCGCGGGAAAGGCACTAAATGCATCGGTTCGGGCTTAAAAAGCGGTCTAGCGCTTGCAATCCTGCGCCAGCCGGTCGAGCGCCTGGGAAAGCCCCTTCAACGAGAACACGTCGGTGGTCTCGGTGCCCTTGGCCGACATGCCCTTGACCGTCGCCTCGGCGGCCTTGCGCATGGCTTCCACCATCCGCTCTTCCTCGGCGGCGTTCTTGATCCAGAGCCCGTCGCCCTGGGTGTACATGGCGTAGGCAGCGCCGCCGACTTCCAGCGTCGATTCCGAGCCCGGCTTCAGCGCATAGCCGATCATGACGGAAACTTCGTTGGTGACCTTCTCCGCCGGACGCGTCGAGACAAAGGCGTAGGCCGGGTCGCGCGGGCGATTCGGCGGATTGGTTTTGGACGACGAGGGCTTTGCCAGCGCGAAGCACACCTTCTTGCCGTTCGGCGACGCGGTGTAGGCACCCCAGGTGCCGAACTGGCCGATCAGCGTCGGTTCCGCACCGCCCGCGGCAGCAGGCTTGGCGGGCGCTGCCTTGGCGTCTTTGGAGGCTTTCGGCGACGCATTCTGCGCCTGCGCCGGGACCGCGATCCCGCACACAACCACACTCGCCAACAGGGAAATCAGAGTTCGCCGCACGGACATGACCAAATCTGGTTCCCTCATTATTGTGACTGGAAGATGGCCCCGGCATCGCCGATCACGCATGGATGGATAGCCGGAAAATGCCTTTTTGGGAAGGCAGTTACGGATCCCGGCCGGCGCAGCCAGAACCTCGCGCTCAGGTTCGGCCTCAGCCCTTCGACCGCGCCTCGCGCTGCATCTGCCACTGCGCATCGGTCCATTGCAGCAGATCCTCGGCGCCGGAACTGCGCAGATGCGCGCCGCCATCCTGGACCACCATCTCGCCGTTGATGTAGCCGGCGCGGTCCGAAATCAGGAAACTCGCGAGATCGGCCAGTTCGCCATGTTCGCCGACACGGCCCAGCGGATTTTTCGCCGACCATCCCTCGTCACGGCCCTCGGGCCGAAGCTGGCCCGATGCACCCGGCGTCGGGAAGGCGCCCGGCGCAATCGCCACGGTGCGGATGCCCCTGGGACCCCACTCCACTGCGAGGCTTTTGGTCATCGCCAGGATGGCGGACTTTGCCATCGCCGAGGGCACCGTGAAGGCGCGGCCGGTGATGGTCGAAGTCGAGAGAATGCTCAGCACCACGCCCTTGTGCGCGGCTTCGATCCAGCGCCTGCCGGCCGCGAGCGTGCAATACATCGCGCCGTGCAGGGTCGGCGCCAGAATCGCGTCCGCGGCGCGAAACGACAGATGTTCGGTCTGCGCGATGAAGGTCGCGGCGGCATTGTTGACCAGCACATCGAGCGGCGCATCGCCCCAGACCTTGTCCATCATGGCATCGACCGCGGCGCCGTCGCGGACGTCGCATCTGACGACACCGACCCTGCCGCCGAATTCGCTGCGGATCTGCGCCGCGGTTGCCTCCAGCAATTCGAGCCGGCGGCCGCAGACGATCAGTTCGGCGCCGAGCTCGACGAAGCGGCGTCCCATCGCAGCTCCCAGCCCGGAACCGCCGCCGGTGACCAGGATGCGCTTTCCCTTGAGCAGGCTTTTTTCAAACATCGTTTGATTCCTCCGCTGCTCTCGATACAGCATTACCCCACGAGATTCCGGGTTCGCGCCAGCGCGCCCCGGAATGACTGCCTTCTATTGTAGCCCGGCCGCAAATCCGGCATGAAGCGTTCAGCCCCTTCTTTTGCGTCCGAAACTCAGGTGTGTCCATGAAAGCCATTCTCTGCTCGCAATATTGCGGCCCCGACGATCTCGTGCTCGCCGATGTGCCCGATCCCGTCGCCGGACCCGGCGAGGCCGTGATCGCGATCAAGTCGGCGGCGCTGAATTTCTTCGACCTCCTGATGATCCAGGGGAAATACCAGATCAAGCCGCCGTTCCCGTTTTCGCCGGCGGCCGAAGTCGCGGGCGTGATCGAGAGCGTCGGCGCCGGCGTCACCGACCTCAAGGTCGGCGACCGCGTCGCGGCGTCCTGCGGCCACAATGGCGCGCGCGAGAAGATCGCGCTGCCGGCCAATTCCATCGTGAAAATTCCCGACAATCTCGATTTCGATCGCGCCGCCGGCATCTTCATCATCTACGGCACCGCGCTGCATGCGCTGGAAGACCGCGCCAGCCTGAAGCCGGGCGAGACCATGGCAGTGCTGGGCGCCGCCGGCGGGACCGGCCTTGCGGCCTGCGAACTCGGCAAGCTGATGGGCCTGAAGGTCATCGCCTGCGCGTCATCGGAAGAAAAACTCGAATTCGCCAAGGCGCACGGTGCCGAGCTCGGACTGAACTACGCCACCGAGGACCTGAAAGAAGGCCTGCGGCGGCTGACCGGCGGCAAGGGCGTCGACATCGTTTTCGATCCGGTCGGCGGCACCTATGCCGAGGCCTCGCTGCGCTCGATCGCATGGGAAGGTCGCTTTCTGGTGATCGGATTCGCCGCCGGCGACATTCCGAAAATGCCGCTCAATCTCGCGCTGCTAAAGGGCTGCGACATCCGCGGCGTATTTTGGGGCGCATGGGCCAGACTCAATCCGGAAAAGAACCGCGCGAATCTGGAGAAGCTGGTGAAGTGGACCGCGGAAGGCAAGATCTCGTCGCATGTCGACCGCACCTTCCCGCTGGCGCAGACC
>NZ_JAUYQU010000319.1 GCF_030697065.1 Bradyrhizobium sp. | reverse complement strand
GGCAATGGCGCTGACCGTCGCCAGCGTGTTCTTGATGCGATGGTGCAGCTCTTCCAGGATCAGCTTCTGCAGCTTGTCGGCCGCGGCGCGCTCGCGGGCGTCGATGCCGGCCTGATCGAGCAGCCCCTGGGCGTTGATTTCCGCCTGTGCCAGCAGCAGCCGAAGGCTGACATTCTCCGCCTCAAGAAAGTCCTGCGGCGGCGCTGCGCCTCCGCTGTAATGGTGCCGGTCCTGGTGATGATCTGTTTCGAGCATCCGCGACCATAGCACCCTATGTCGTCTACCGGTCAGATCAATTGCGGCGGTTTCGGCGCGGATCGAGCGGTTCCAGGCGCTTTGGAGACGTTATCGCCGGTCCCGTGGGGCGATGTCCGCCTTCCGCGAAAGCGGGTTCGAATCGACCTCGCCGGGGTCGTCGCGAATGGCTGTCATGTTGTTGAGCCATGTCAACGAGGTGAGGTCTTTCCCGCCTCATCATGGCGTTTGGCAGGGCTTGTCCCTGGCCACATTCCCGGGAGTATCGAAATGAAGAAATTGTCCAAAGTTCTTCCTGCCGCGCTGGCGGTGGCCACGCTGTGGGCCGTCGCTCCAGCCGCGGCCGCGCCGGTCGGATCGCCGCTGATGCTGCAAAACGCGGTGGAGGCACCGGTGGAGTCCGTGCGATATCGCCGTGGCTATGGCCCGGCCATTGGCCTTGGCATCGCCGGCGCCCTGATCGGCGGAGCGATCATTGGCGGCACGCAGCCCTATGGCTATTACGGACACCCAGGCTATTACGGGTCCCCCGGCTACTACGGTCCGGCCTATGTCGTGGCACCCCCCTATGTCGGCGGCGGCGCGGCGGCTTATTGCGCGCGACGCTTCAGGTCCTACGACCCGTATTCCGGGACCTATCTCGGCTACGACGGTTATCGCCACCCTTGCCCTTGATGGGGGCATCGGTTGGCGGAGTAAGTGTCGCCCCTGCGCATCGCAGGGGCCGAGCGATATCTGTCTGCCTCCAGGACCATCGCGACGGTCTGTCGATCCGCTACTTGACCGAGCGGAAATAGACATCGGCCTTCATTCCGACCGTAAGCTCTCCCGATCCCGTCAATTCGACCATGACAGCCACCACGTCCACGTCGGTCTGATTGCGCGATCCGGAGGGCTCGAGGCGACCGCGCTCGACGAGTGGGGCGACCGACGAGACGTTTCCCTCGAACTCGCGACCGGGGAACGCCGAGGCCTGTACCGATACCGGCTGCTTGACCTTGACAGAACCGAGGTCGCGCTCGTCCAGCTCCGCGCGCACGCACAGCGCCGAGAGATCGGCGAGCTGCAGCGGCGGCTGTGGCGAACCGGGCGAGACCAGTTCGCCGGCCCGCACGTTGACCTGGAGCACGGTGCCGTCGATCGGCGCGCGCAGCGTCATTTTGTCGAGGGCCGATCGCGCCACGGAATATTCCGATCGGGCGATACTGAGCTGGCCTTCCGGAATGGTAGGCAGGGGGCTGTCCTCCTCGACCGCGCGAAGCTCCTCCTGGCGTTTGGTCAGTTCGGCCTGGGCCCGCGCCAGCGCCGTGCGCGCGGTGGTCACGCTGTCGTCCGGCCCGCCGCTGGCCCGCCATTCGGCCGCAACCCGATCGACGATGGCGCGTACGCCATACACCTTCAGTTCGGCGTCGGCCGCGGCATCCCTGGCCTTGCGTCGCGCATTCGCGCTGCCCGTAACCGATCTCTCATCCCGTGCGCGCTGGCGCAGGGCGACCAGCGTTTCCGCCGCAGCCAGCCGCGCGGCCAACTCACTGTCGGCGAGATGGATCAGCGGTTCGCCGGCAAACACCTTGTCATTGGCCTTCACCAGCACCTTGTCGACCACCCCGGTAACGGCGATCGCGATCTTGATCTGGCCGGAGCAGGGCTCGACGCGACCGGGCGCAACGGCCTGCCATCGCTTGTCCTGCGGTTCGGCGGCCATCACGCCGCCGGCTGCCATCGCGACTGCGATGGCGATGACGAGCCCCGAGATCGCAACCAGGTTTGTGCGGCTTTTCGGCATGGATAATCTCCTCGATGGCATTTACGGGCAGTTCATTGTGGTGCGGTGTCCCGGCGCTCCTCGCTGACGATTCGTCCGTCTTCGATATGGACCACGCGATCCGCGAACGGCAGCAGCCGCGGATCATGCGTCACGATCAGCACCGCGCGTCCCTGTTCCCTGGCTATTCCGGCGAGGATCCGCATGACGGCCTGGCCGTTCTCGCCGTCCAGTGCGGCGGTTGGCTCGTCGGCAAGAATGATAGACGGATTTCCGACGATGGCGCGAGCGATCGCAACGCGCTGCTGTTCCCCGCCGCTGAGTTCGCGCGGAAACGCCTTTAACTTGTGCGGCAGGCCAACTTTGGCCAGCGCCTCGCGCGACTTGGCCTTTGCGCTGCTGGAGGCTTCGCCGCGGACATCGAGCGCCAGCCGGACATTGTCGGTGGCCGACAGCGTCGGGAACAGATGAAACGACTGGAAGATGAAGCCTACATGCTCCCGCCTGAGAAGCGCCAGCTTCTCGGGATCGGCGCCGGCGGTCGAATGTCCGCAGATGCGAACGGTTCCTTCCGTCGGCGTCAGCATGCATCCGAGAATGGACAGCAGCGTGGTCTTGCCACTGCCGGAAGGCCCCATCAGAAGCGTCAGTTCGCCGGCCTTGAGCGTCAGGCTGACGCCCTTGAGCGCTTCCACCTTCGCAGCACCGCTGCCAAGGACCTTCGCCACATTCGTCGCCTCGAGCAGTGGTTCGGTCATCGCGTGAACACTATGGCGGGGTCGATGCGGGTGACCTGAACGATCGCGGCAACGGCCGATCCGACGCACATCACGACGGTAAGCAGAAACAGCCCGACCATCAGTCCGGGCGTAATGACGA